>JALONX010000594.1 GCA_025454695.1 Chloroflexaceae bacterium | reverse complement strand
AACGTGGTGGTAGTGGGTTGGGTTACGATAACGTCTTTGCTAAGAGCCATATTTCAAGTAACGTATGAATGATGATGTATGAAGTATGAATTTCAACGCATACATTGCCTGGCATAGGCAGCGGTTCTTGGTTCTGGGAGGGCGAACCTGGTGTTAGCCCCTACGGGTTCTGGGTTCTCGGTTCCTGGTTCTGGGTTCTCGGTTCTTTCAGCTATACGCAACCCGTCGCTCCAGGTAGCGAATCTGGATCAGCGTCAGGATGAGCATGAAGCCGAATAGCACCATGGCCACCACGCCCGCCCGCCCCGCGTCGTAGGAGACAAAGCCAAGCTCGTAGAGGTGGTAGATCAGGGTGTTGGTAGCGTTGGCCGGGCCGCCCGCCGTCAGCACGCGGATGATGTCGAAGGCCTGGAAACAGGCCAGAATGCTGGTGACACTCAGGAAGAAAGCCACTGGCGGCAACCCGGCCAGGTAAATCACCACGGCGTAGCCCAGGTTCTTCCAGACATAGACGATGATTACGGCGGGCATGGCCCAGAAAGGGTCAACCAACCAGTCGGGCGAGCGCAGGCCGATTAGCATCAGCAACTCGTTGAGCAGGCCGTAGCGCGGGTCAAAAATATAGGCCCACACCACCGCAATCGCCGCTCCCGACAGAATCACCGGCGAGAACAACACCGCGCGGGCCACGTTGCGCCCCTTCAGCGGTTGGTTGATCAGCAAGGCCAGGGCCAGGCCCAGCAGCAGGGTTAACCCAACCGAGGCAAAGGTGAATACCAGCGTGTTCCAGAAAATCACCCAGAACTGGCTGCTGGAAAAGACCGCAACATAGTTATCGAACCAGACCCAGCGCATGCGTGGGCGGATGAAGTTCCAGTTGACGAAGCTGAGGTAGAAGTTGTAGAGCAGGGGCCAGAAGGTAAAAACGCAGAAAAGCAAAAGGTTGGGGCCAAGAAAGGCGATAAACAGCAGCCGCTCGCGCCACTCGCCCGGCGAGACTGTTTTGGGACGGGCTGCCACCCTGGCCATGCACACTCCTCCCACACACCACGATGCAGAAGACGGGCGTGACGCTGGTGACTCAGGATCGTTCCTAAATCGGTTACGCTCACGCAGCGTCCTCTGCAATAGGTTGCTTCTCCACTCTTCTCTGGAAGTAGCATAGCCTATGGCTATTAACGACTATTCAATTTTTCTTTAAGGGGCAGTTAAGCGTAGGTAAAATTTCATAACATTTTGCACGCGCACTGTGAAGGGCTTTGAGATGTTGTTTCAGCGCCGAGGACGCGGAGGGCGCTGCGTTTTTTGAACCTCATCGCCAATCACGTCAAGGTTCACATTATCGTTACAACGTGCGGCAAACGTAGTGCGGACTTTAGTCCGTTGCAAGCGCGTAGCGGCCACAACGCGGACTTATGAAATTTACGCATGACATCAGCTGTAGCCCGCGAAGGCGGGCTTCGCGTGGCCAAGCCGCGCCCTTGAGGGCTACGGCTAGGCATACACCCGTTTTAATCTTCATAAGTCCGCACTACGAACTACCAAGTAAATTGCGTTCATTGCGATGCGGGTTTTAGCGCTGAAAAAAGAAGCTCATCTTGTCACCTTGTCACCTTGTCATCTTGTCATCTTGTCATCTTGTCACCTTGTCACCTCATCACCCAGGCTCTGTGTGCTCTGTGCTCTCTGTGGCAAACTGGCAAACAACCCGCGCCGGGCCAGCAAAGCCACAATTTCCACATGGTGGCGCAGGTTCCAGCCGGTGCCGCCCGCCTGGGTCTGGCGCTGCACAATCGCCCGTCGCAGGTCGGCGGCGGTGAGGCCGGGGAAGTGGGTGTAGCCGGTGCCAATGGTGGCCACGTGGTGCGAGTCGCTGCCGCCAACAGAAGCCAGGCCCAGCCGCTCCGTTTCCAGCAGCGCCCGCCCATTGTTGGCAGGCAGGGTCAGACTGGCATTAAAGGCTTCAATAGCATCGAGCGGCCATTCGCTGGCACAGCGGGCGGCCAGGCCACGCCGCCCCAAGGAAGGCACCATCCAGTCGTAGGGGTGAGCCGCGATGCAGAGTGCCCCCTGCGCATGGGCGGCGGCGATGGTTTCGGCGGCAGGGCGACCCGGCGGTAGGCACTGCTCCAGAAACAGCACCAGCAAATGGCCGTCTGCCGTGGAAACCTCTTCGCCCACAATCACCTCAAGGCCGTAGGCTGGGGCAAGGCGGCGGGCCTCCAGCGCCCCCGCAATCGTGTCGTGGTCGGTGATTGCGATCACTCGCAGGTCGGTGTGGTCGGCGGCGTGGGCCAGCACCTCTTGCACGCTGTTGTGGCCATCGCTATATGTCGTATGCATATGGAGATCGGCTTTATTCCACATGAAAGCCTCCTTTGTTGATTACAGATTGCAGATTGCAGATTGTAGATTAGGTACTCTGTCAACGACGTTTCTTTGTATTCACTGCTGTGCGTTGTCATTCCGACCGCAGGGAGGAATCTGCAGTGCCGTCCGCTGAGAACCCCTCCCTGCGATCGGGGTGACACTGAGACGGTATAGAAGAAAACGTCGTTTACAAAGCAGGAAGTTTCCTGAACGAAAATCGCATGCTGGCAGACACGCTATCTATCTGTTATGCTGAGCGAAGCGAAGAGTTGTGGCGTGATGGCGCACGAGATTCTTTGCTTCGCTCAGCATGACATGCCCACGATGAAACCAAACGTAACAGAACTTCTTCGCGATGGTATGCGGCACACGCCGCCCATTCAACAACCTCAGTCTACATCCGACGTATTAGGGCGGTGTGGAGTTGCGATTAAGCAATGATTATGTGATTTACGCAGTTGCGTTAAGTCTCAACTGTTCGGCAGGGAACCAGGCTGGCCCGAAGCCCGCAGCACCTCGTAGAGCAGCAGGCTGCCCGCCACCCCCAGGTTCAGTGAGTCCGCGCCGGGGGCCATGGGGATGCACACTAGCTGCGTGCAAACCCCGCGCTCCTCGGCTGTGAGTCCGGCTCGCTCCTCGCCCAGCAGCAGCACCAGCGGCGGGCGGTAGCCCAGTTCCGTGTAGGCCACGGGGCCGTCGGGTGAAGCGCCGACGATGTGTACCTGCCGAGCCTGTGCCCACTGCTGCAACTCCGGCAGGCGGGTGCGCACAAAGGGCTGGGCACACCACGTACCCATGCTGGCGCGAATCACCGCCGGGTTGTAGGGGTCAATGTCGGAGCCGAGCAGCAAAAAGCCGCTCGCACCAACGGCTG
The DNA here is from genome assembly GCA_025454695.1 of Chloroflexaceae bacterium. GTDB lineage: Bacteria > Chloroflexota > Chloroflexia > Chloroflexales > Chloroflexaceae > JALONX01. The sequence goes on along the minus strand of JALONX010000594.1, from coordinate 1,749 downwards.
TGGCGGTACGCAGTAGCGTGCCGAAATTGCCGGGGTTGCGCACATGGCGAAGGGCGATCCAGCAACTCGGCGGCGTTAGCGCCAGGTCGGCCAGGCAGGTGAACTGCTGGCGCAAAATTGCGCCCACGCCGGAGGCCCGCTCCATGCGGGAAATGCTGCGGAATTGTTCGGGCGAGAGCCGGGCGTAGGGCACATCGGCCCGTTTGAGCTGGCGAACGAGTTTGCGGGCAACGGGCACCGTCAGCAGGCGTTCGCTGTAGACGATGGTCTCAATGGGGGCGTGGTGTTCAACGGCGGCGACGAAGTTGCGCACGCCTTCGATGAAGTACAACCCGCGTGAGTCGCGGGCGTGGCGGGCTGCCTGGAGGCGGGCGATCAGATCAAGGGTTGGGGTGGCCGCACGGGGCTGGCCGAAGCTGTGTTCATCGGCCATACTCCTTCTGGTGCGCCAGGTGGCGTCTTACTAGCATTGTTTTGTTCATGTAGGTTGGCAGCAGGGCTGCCAGGCTTGCAATCGGCGCGTTTCGGGGTGAAGGTCGTGCGCCGCGACGTTCCTCCATCTGCACTATACCACATGGTGCAGCCGCTGGCCAGGCGGCAGGGGGCGTTCTCCAGGGCGTTGATTGCTCTAGCAACGAAGTCTTTTTGCATTTCTCATTCCCTCAGCCTCTTGCAATGCATTGCCATGTCACCCCGACCGTAGGGAGGGGTCTTCACTGCACTGCAATGGAGATTCCTCGCACCGCCTGCCCTGCGTGCAACGAATGGGTTCGGAATGACAGAGCGGCCATAGTGCCCAAACACACGTAATTGCCATTGTAATAAGCGTGTTACGCAGTGGATGTCCGCTTTTAATTGTAAAAACTCATAAGCGCGGCCCCAACGGGATGGGCGAAGCGTTGGAGGACAACTTCACCACAGCTGCACCGCGTAACTCCTGTGAATTATCCACAGATGGCACCGATGACACAGATTATGATTGTCTCATCTATGTCATCTGCGTAATTGTTGGATAAAAAACCGACATTGCACCAGCCCTGTGGCTTGCTCACACCACTTCCGGGTCGCGGAACTGCATGCTGTAGAGCCGGGCATACAGGCCGTCCAGCACCATCAGTTCGTCGTGGGTGCCCAATTCGGTCAGCTGGCCCCGGTTGAGCACGGCAATGCGATGGGCCACTTTGACGGTGCTGAGGCGGTGGGCGATGATCACGGTGGTGCGGCCATGCATCAGCCGTTCCAGGGCTTCCTGCACTAGCTCCTCCGACTCGCTGTCGAGGGCGCTGGTGGCCTCATCCAGCAGCAGAATGCGGGGGTTTTTGAGGATGGCCCTGGCTATTGCCACCCGCTGCCGCTGGCCACCGCTGAGCTTCACGCCCCGCTCGCCCACAATGGTGTCGTAGCCGTGGGGCTGTTCCACAATAAAGTTGTGGGCATTGGCGGCGCGTGCGGCAGCCACAATCTCCTCCTCAGTAGCGTCGAGCCGCCCGTAGGCAATATTCTCGCGAATGCTGCCGCCAAACAGCATGGTTTCCTGGGGCACAATGCCAATCTGCTCCCGTAGACTCAGCTGCGTCACATGGCGCAGGTCGTGGCCATCCACCAGCACCGCGCCGCTGCTGGGGTCGTAGAAGCGAGGGATGAGATTAAACACGGTGCTTTTGCCCGCCCCGCTCGGCCCAACCAGGGCCACAATCTCGCCCGGTGCAATCTCAAGCGAGAGGTTGTGCAGCACAGCGGTGGTAGCGT
>JALONX010000593.1 GCA_025454695.1 Chloroflexaceae bacterium | reverse complement strand
CGCGGGCCAGTGCCCTGGTGAGTCCCAACACGCCGCCCATCGCTGCCGAGTAGTCGCTCTGGCCCGGCACACCGCCCCGCCCGTGTACCCCCGCCACGTTCACAATCCGCCCATAGCGGCGCTGCATCATCGGGCGCAGCACCTGGCGGCAGGTGTGGTAGATTCCCGTCAGGTTCGTGTCAAGTACCATGCGCCACTGCTCAAGGCTCAACGTGTCCACCGGGGCAAAGTTGGCCAGACTCACGCAGTTCACCAGGCAGTCTAGCCGCCCCCAACGCTCGTTAGCGCTGGAGACCAGACCCGCCACCGCCGCTGCGTCGCGCACATCGGCCTTGTGAGCCACCACCTCGCCGGGCAGATCCTGGCAGCGCTGCAGCGTCTCCTCAGCCGCCTCGCAGCGCGACAGATAGCAGAACATCACCCGCGCACCCCGCGCCGCCAGCGCCTGCACCACCGCCCGCCCGATGCCCCGCGACCCGCCGGTAACTAGCACCACCTGTTCCTGAAAATCCATGGTCGTCCTCACGTTGCAGGAGCCTGCCCACTGGCAAACTTGTCGCCGTTCTATGCCATGTGTACCGCCGCCAGGCCCTAAAAGTTTCGGCAGCTATAAACAACATTCTTTGTGACATATGATACATAAAATTAGTGCTAAATGCAAGAGAACGTAAACAAGCATTGGCAGGGCAATCGAGTGTCGGAGGTACAAACGGGGTCTGCACACACTGCTGCGCACTGCTGACAGTGCAGGTGGCAACGTATACACCCTGGGCTACAGCCAAACAACGTAGAGACGCCCCGGCGGGGCGTCTCTACGTTGTTTGGCATTGTATTACCTGGCTAACAAGGAAAAAAAGTCGAGATTTGCCCAATAATCCAACATCACTTACGGCATCGCCCAGCCGCCATCCACCGTTAGCACATGGCCCGTGATGTAGGAGGCCTGGGGCGCGGCCAGGAAGGCGACGCTGGTGGCCACCTCCTCCACCTTGCCAAAGCGCCCCATCGCAATCGTGCCGAGTGCCCACTCGCGGATGGCGGGTGAAACCCCCTCTAGCATGTCGGTCTCGATATAGCCCGGTGCGACTACATTCACCGTGATGCCCTGCTGGGCCACCTCGCGGGCCAGCGCCCGGCTGAAGCCGATGATACCAGCCTTGGCCGCCGCATAGTTGGTCTGTCCGACATTGCCTGCCAGGCCCGCCAGCGAGCCAACTGTGATGATACGGCCATACCCCTGCTGGCGCATCGTTTCCAGCACCGCTTTGGAGCAGATAAACACCGAGGTGAGGTCGGTGTCAATCACCAGCCGCCACTGTTCGGGCTTCAAGCGGGCCAGCGGTGCATCGGCAGTAATCCCGGCGTTGTTTACTAAAATGTCGAGGCGGCCCCAACGTGTCAGGGCCGCCTCCACCATCGCTGTCACCGCGTTTTCGTCACATACATCGGCGGGGAAGGCCAGGGCGTCGCCGCCAACCTCTTTGATTGCCGCCACCACCTCGTCTGCCGCTGCTGCGCTACGCTGGTAGTTCACCAGCACATGCGCCCCCAGGCGGGCCAGTTCCAATGCCGTGGCCCGGCCTATCCCGCGCGAGGCACCCGTAACGATGGCAACCTGTCCCTGCAACATGTTAACGCTGCTCGCTGACGAATGCTTTGATGTCATCCACCGTATTGAGACTCACGACGGTTGCTTCCGGGGCAATCCGCTTGATTAGCCCGTTGAGCACCTTGCCGGGACCAATCTCAACAAAATGGTGGACACCTTCAGCTACCATCTGCCGCACCGATGCGATCCAGCGGACGGGCGCAACCACCTGCGTCACCAACTCGTCCCGCACCTCCGCCGCTGTCATGAGCGGCCTGGCGGTAACGTTGGCAATCAGCGGCACCTTGAGGTCAGTTACATGCACGTTGTGCAGCGCCCTGGCCATTCCTTCAGCTGCCCGCGCCATCAGCGGCGAATGGAAAGCTGCACTCACCTTCAGCGGCATGGCCCGCTTGGCCCCCCGTTCTTTCGCCAGCGCACAGGCCTGCTCCACCGCCACCACGCTCCCACTGATGACCAGCTGGCCCGGAGCGTTGTAGTTGGCAATCACCACCGGCGGCTCGGCGGCTTCGGGCTGGAGTTTCGCCGACACGTCCCGACAGACCTGATCAAGGGTCGCCTCTTCCATGCCGATGATTGCGGCCATGGTGCCCTCCTGGGCCTCGGCCATCAGTTCACCCCGCCGCCGCACCAGGCGCAACGCCGAGACAAAATCCAGCGCACCCCCGGCCACCAGGGCCGAATATTCGCCCAGGCTGTGCCCTGCCACCGCCAGCGGGTTGCTGAAACGCCGCCCTTCCGAGAAAACGTACATGGCTGTTAACAGGGCCACGCTCACCGTGAGCAAGGCCGGTTGGGCATTCTCGGTTGCCGTCAGGGTCTCCTCCGGCCCTTCAAAACAGAGCCGCGACACCGAAACATCAAGTTCCGCGTCGGCTTGCTCAAAAATCTCGCGGGCTTCCGGCAGGCTCTGGTAGAGATCCCGCCCCATGCCAATCGCCTGCGAACCTTGACCGGGAAAAACGAGGGCAACAGTCATGTATATATACTCCTCAAGTATTTTCTAAAACAGATCTCACAAAGGCACAAAGACACCAAGGATTAGAGATGAAAGACAATTACGAGCTAACTTTGTGCCTTTGCGCCTTTGCGAGAGCCAGATTAGCTCGGGCGGCCCCAACGCACCACACCAGAAGCCCATGTGAGTCCGCCACCAAAAGCCGTCAACAACACATGGTCACCGTCCCGCAGACGACCCGTTTCAACAGCCTCACAGAGTGCAATAGGCACCGACGCCGCCGAGGTGTTGCCATAACGATCCAGGTTCACAAACACCCGCTCCATCGGCAATTCCAGCCGTTTGGCAGTCGCCTCAATAATGCGCACATTGGCCTGGTGCGGCACCACCAGGCTGACCGCGTCTGGCGTCAGCCCGGCTTCAGCCAGCACCTGCAACGACGACTCGCTCATGCCACGGACAGCGTGCTTAAAAATCTCACGCCCGTTCATCATCACATGTTGGCGTCCCTGCTTCATCAACTCCGGCGTCGCAGGCATGCGGGTGCCACCAGCCTCCGCCGCCATCAAGTCTTCACCCTGGCCCCAGGCCCCAATGGTGGAAGCAAGCAGGCCCAGCGGCTGCTCAGTGGCTTGCAGCACCACCGCACCCGCACCGTCCCCAAAGAGCACGCAGGTATTGCGGTCGTTCCAGTTCAGCAGGTGGGTAAAAATGTCCGAAGCGACTAGCAACACGGTGCGGTGCATACCGCTACGAATCATCGCGGTAGCAACATGCATGCCATACACAAAGCCGCTACAAGCCGCATTCAAATCGAACGCGCCAGCACCAGGAATGCCAAGGCTAGCCTGAATGGCGCAGGCCGTGGCGGGAAAGGGGCGGTCAGGGGTACATGTGGCGAGAATCACCAGGTCAACATCGGTGGGAGCAAGCCCGGCCCGCTCCAGGGCCTGTCGTGCGGCATCGGCCCCCAGGGTCGAGGTATACTCACCAGGGCCAACGATACGCCGCTGGTTAATGCCGGTGCGGGTGCGTATCCACTCATCAGAGGTATCAATCTGTTGGGCAAGCTCGTCGTTGGTGACCACACGTTGAGGCACTGCCATGCCCCAACCCAGAATTGCTGCGTAGCGTAGTTTTGCCACTACCACGTCACCTTTCACAAAACAGGGTTACTGGCACAGGCGACTCGCCAGCCAATAACCCTATTCCTGCTTCCCGATATTGGCATGATCCGCCAAGAACGCAAAAGGGCGCAAAGAAGCTTTACAAACTTCGCGCCGCTTCGCGCCCTTCGAGGGTCAACTACTTATCCGTATTATCCGCAACCTGAATGACCTGACGACCCTTGTAGGTACCGCAGGCCTGGCACACACGGTGCGCCCGCATCAGCTTGCCACAGTTGGGGCAAACCACCAGTGTGGGCGCATCCAGGCGCTGGTGCTGGCGGCGGTTGCCGCGGCGATGTCGAGAAACTTTCCGTTTCGGAAGGGCACCCATAACAACAACACTCCTTATGTTTTATCTATGCCATTTTGCCGCGCTGCCCAGGCCTTTAAGGCCTCCAGGCGACCATCTATTGGCGTTCCATCGTCTTCTGGTTCCAGCCCCTCCGACTGCACCGTATACTGCACGGGCTGGTCGCGGTGGGCGGGAGCCACCGGGTTGAGCGGCAGGTTCAACAACGTATACTCACGAATAAGCTCACCCAGGTCGGCCATGTGGGCTTCATCCAGCAAGAAGGGGTCTTCCTCAGTGGGTTTGGTCAGCGCAGAGCCGGTGAACACATCTACAATCGAATGAAACTGATCCTCGATGCTGAGCTGGATCGTCTCATCGAACTCTTCAAGCGAACGCACGCAGGTGAGCCGTATCACACCTTCAACCTGTGCGTTGGCGTACACACCACTGGTTGTGCGCGTAAAACGCACGTGGCCACGAATATCACGCAGCACCAGGGTTTCGTCAAGAGGCAG
>JALONX010000592.1 GCA_025454695.1 Chloroflexaceae bacterium | reverse complement strand
GCCAGCGCATCCATGTAACAGCTGGCCGCGCCGTGCAGGGTTTGCCCCAGCCCACCCAGCACTGCCGAAAGCGACGAGGTGAGCATGCAGAAGTCAAGTTGCTGCCCGGCGAGGGCCGCCGCAAACACATTCAGGTTCTGGATAATCGGCAGCAGTTGACTTGCGCTGGCCGTTTCGTCCAGTTCTTGCAGCGGGGTGAAGCTGTCGCCGCCGATGCTGCCAAGGGTGTGGATTGCGCCATGCAAGGCCCCAAAATGGCTGCGGCCCTGCTGGAGCGCCGCCTGCAACTGGGGCAGATTATCGCTTGCCGCGTGCAGCACCAGCAGCTGCGCTCCCTGGGCTTGCAGCGCCGCCACTCGCTCAAGCTTGCGACTCACCGGGTCATCGGCGGGGTGCGACGCACGCCAGGTGGCCCACTGTGCCGGGGCGGGAAACTCGGCCTGTTCCAGCAGCAGCAGCCGCGCCCCCAGCGTGCTGGCCAGCAGTTGGGCCAGGGCATAGCCCACGCCCACCAGCCCTTCGTAGATTATGTATACGCCAGCTTCGCGCAGCGGGTAGGCCGGTTCGGCCTCTGCCGCCAGGTGCAACGGCACAAACTGGGGCAGCCAGCGCTGCTTGCCCCGGTAGGCAACCAGGGTTTCGGCTACGTCGGTGTGCAGTTCTGCCAGCAGCCGGGCGGCCTGGCTGTCCCGCTGAGCCACCGGGGCCAGGGCCACATCCAGGTAGCGGCAGCTGATGCGCGGGTGTTCCTGGGGAATGGTGCGACAGGCGCTCAACATGGTAGCTCGGGCCGGGTGCAGCGTGTCGCTGCTTTCCACCTGCACGCTGCCATTTGAAACCACCGAGAGCTGTAGTGGCACGTCCGGCGCGTAGTCTTCCAGCGCCTGGGCCAGGTAGGCCAGGCTATACAGGCCGTCCCGCTGGGTGGCTTGCACATGCGCAAGGTCGTTCCCCGCCGCTGGCCCGTCGTGCAGACTCATACAATGCACAATCCGGCTGGGCGGCTGGGCACGTTGGTTCAGTTCGGCAAACAGGGCTGTGTAGCCGTCGCGCTGCTGCGGGTCGAGCGTGTACAGGTCATTGTCCACATGGGCGAACTGCGCCGCACGGCGTACCTGCACCACGCTGGCTCCATGCCCCCGGAGGGCTTGAGCAAGCGCCACGCCCAGGCCGTTGTCGTCGGCGAACACCAGCCAGGGGGCCGCCGCCAGGGCTGAAGCGCGAGCGGGCGGGGGCAGTGGGGCCTGCTGCCAGGCTGGTCGGTAGAACCAGTCGGTCAGTTCGGCTTTGCGCTCGGCGTGGGCCGATGCTGTAACAGATGGAACTGCTACACTCGTTTCCGTTTTCTCCTCAATCCAGTAACGCTGGCGCTCAAAGGGGTAGGTTGGCAGGGCCAGCCGTTGCCGTCGTTCGTGACGGTAAAAACCACTCCAATCAATTGTCACGCCCGCGATCCAGAGCCGCCCCAGCGTGCCTAGCAGCTGGGCCATGTCGGACTGGGGCTGGTGGGGCTGGCGCAACGAGGCCAGTACCACATGGCCGGGTGTGCAGGCCGGGTGCTGGCGGGCCAGGGCGGTCATGGTTTGCCCTGGCCCCATTTCAAGCAGCACCTGTTCTGGCTGAGCCAGCAGCACCTGCACACAATCAGCAAAGCGCACCGTTTGGCACAGGTGCCGCGCCCAGTAGGCCGGGTCGGTGGCCTCGGTTGCCGCCATCCATGTGCCACTGACATTGGAGAAGAAAGGAATACGCGGTGGGTGCAAACGAATCTGTTTCAGCAATGCCTCAAGTGGCTGCTCCAGCGGGCGCATCATGGTGGAGTGAAAGGCGTGATTGGTTTGAATGGGCTGGCAGGCCACGCCCTGGGCCAGTAGCTGCTGTTCCAGCGCTGCGACTGCTTCTGGATGCCCCGAAACCACACAGGCGCTGCTGGTGTTCACCGCCGCCAGCGAGAGCTGTTCGTTGAGCCGAGGCCGTAGTTCGGCTTCGGGCAGCAGCACCGCCAGCATGGCACCAGGCGGCAATTCCTGGGCCAGCTGGGCACGGCGAGCCACCAGGGTCAACCCATCTTCCAGGCTAAACACACCCGCCAGGCAGGCAGCCACATATTCGCCAATGCTGTAGCCCAGCATGGCTTTTGGCTGCACGCCCCATTCCATCCAGAGCTGGGCTAAGGCATATTCAACCGTAAACAGAACCGGGTGAGCCAGTGCTGTCCGACTTATTGGTTCGGCTGCACGAGATGTTATATTCTGATTACGACGAAGCATAGCACGAAGGTCAGTCTGGCCGTTGGGCGAAGCACTGGCGCTGGCGCGGGGGGCCGTTCCGTGGGGGTAGAGCACGTTGCGAATATCCTGGCCAAGCAAGGGTTGCAAGAAGGTAGCACACTGGTCAACCCAGTGGCGAAAGGTTGGCTCGTGCTGATACAGCTCCAGCGCCATGCCTTCGTACTGGTCGCCCATGCCGGGGAAGAGAAACACCACCGGGCGATCCTGCATCTCCGACACGCCGCTAAAAACGCGCTGGCCGTCGCGGCTGGCAATCGCTGTTGCCCCATCGCCGGGCGTGGTGGCCAGCACCAGCCGCCGCTGGCTAAAGCCCTGCCGCCCAACCTGAAGTGTGTAGGCCGCATCAGCCAGATTGAGCTGGGGCTGCGCGTGCAGATAGCTGGCCCACGTGTCGCTCAGTGTTTCGAGCGCAGCCTCGGTTTTGGCCGACAGCAGCAACAGCTGCCACGGGCGCGCGGGCGAGCTGGGGCGCGGCGGCGGGGCCTGTTGCAATACCACATGGGCATTGGTGCCGCCCACGCCAAACGAACTCACCCCGGCCCGACGCGGCTCGTCACCAGGGGGCCAGGGCTGAAGGCTGGTATTGACGTAGAAGGGACTGGTGGCGAAATCAATATCCGGGTTGGGGCGAGTAAAATGCAGGCTCGGCGGTATGAGGCCGTGTTCGAGCATCAGCACTGTTTTAATGAAACTGGTGACACCGGCGGCGCTGGCCAGGTGGCCAAGGTTGGTTTTCACCGAGCCAAGGGCACAAAACTGGCTTGCCTGAGTCTCCCTGCGGAAGGCTTTGGTGAGGGCGCGGATTTCAATCGGGTCGCCCAGTTTGGTGGCGGTGCCGTGGGTTTCTACATAGCGAATACTTTCAGCGGGCACATCGGCCAGGGCTAGAGCCTCGCTAATGACGGCAGCCTGACCTTCAACGCTGGGGGCAGTGAAGCCCACTTTGCCAGCGCCATCGTTGTTCAGGGCCGAAGCTTTGACCACGGCGTGAATGTGGTCGCCGTCGGCAAGGGCATCGGGCAGGCGCTTCAGCAGCACCGCTGCCACGCCGCTACCGAAGATGGTGCCTGCACCCTCCGCATCAAAAGCGCGGCAGTGGCCATCGGGCGAAACATTGCCGCCATCCTGATACCAATAGCCTTCGGGGTGTTTCACATGCACCGAAACGCCACCGGCCAGGGCCATGTCGCACTCCTCGTTGAGCAGGCTCTGGCAGGCCATGTGAATGGCCAGCAATGAGGTGGAGCAGGCGGTTTGCACAGTGCAGCTCGGGCCGCGCAGGTTCAGCTTGTAGGAAACACGGGTGGCGACAAAATCGGGCGCATTGCTGACATCAATCTGCATCGGGTCGAACGCGCTGAGTAGCTCCCGGTTCGACATGAGGTTGTAGAGCAGATAGGTGTTGGTGGTTCCGCCGCCAAACACGCCAATAGCGCCGCTGTAGCGTTCGGGGTCATACCCGGCGTGCTCGATTGTTTCCCAGGCACATTCGAGAAACAGGCGATGCTGGGGATCCATGAGTTCGGCTTCACGGGGGGTGTAGCCAAAAAATGCTGCATCAAAGCGTTCGACGCCGTGCATCACGGCGGCAGCTTTGACATAGTGGGGGTCGCGCAGCGTTGCCGCGTCGACTCCACGAGCGACTAATTCCTGGTCGCTGGGAACATAAATTGCTTCAACACCATCGCAAAGGTTCTGCCAGAATGTGTGTATATCGTTTGCGCCTGGAAACCGACCGGCCATGCCGACAACGGCGATATCAGAATCGCCCCAGTCGTTCGCTACAGACATTCGCGACCCCCATTTAGGATTCCACGTACACAGCGAACTACGCCTGTCCATCCTATAAAACGGTGGGCAGGCGGTCTATCTGTGCAAGCAGTTGGTCTAACGTGCAACAACAGAGGCGCACGCCATTATTCAGGTCTGCACTGTGGCAACGATAATATTTTAATGCATTTTTGATCTACGACGGGACGCAGTATAGCGCATGAGGTATCCGTTCGTCAAGCCCTTTGATATCTCGGCGACAAGCGGCTATGGGCAGGCAGGTGACACTTTGCAAAAGATGCTGCCTGGTGGCCTTGCCAGGCGTAAATGAATGGCTAACACAGCGCCTGTGCCGATGAGCATAGCGAACAGATTTGTGTGCGTCAAGTTGCATACGTCGTCTATCGGGCTAGCTATTCTCGGAGCGCTCCTCAGCTTCTCCGCGCTGTTCGCTGCCCCGTTGCAACAGCCCGGCCCCAAAGCGAGCCT
>JALONX010000591.1 GCA_025454695.1 Chloroflexaceae bacterium | reverse complement strand
TCGACGACCTGATCGCGAATCGCTATCGCATCGAACGCCTCCTGATCACCACACTTACGACGGAACTAGCCGACGAACCGCCGTAGTCATCTCACCCGGAAAACCATCAACAAAAAAAACAAGAAGTACCATGTGGTGCTTCTTGTTTTTTTGTCCGCCACGACACAAAACCCCTTGACAAGCATGACGCAGCGTGTTATAGTGGCGTCATAACGCAGTGCGTTATACAGCCGTAGCAAACACCGCATTCGTGGTAAACTACGGTGGCACATATTGTGAACTATCGAGCTTGAATAACGAAATGTATCAGGGAGGTTGTTATGTCTGAGGAGATCGAAGTCAACGTGCGACAGATTGAGGAGCAGCCCAAGAACGAGAGCGCTGCCCAGGTGCTGGAAGTGCTGCGTCGCCTGGTGCTAGCAGGGGTTGGGGCACTGGCGCTGAGCCGCGACGAGGCCGAGAGCTTTATCAAGCGGCTGGTAGACCGGGGCGAGATTGCCCAGAAGGACGGCGAGAAGCTGTTGCATGAGACGATGGAGAAGTTCGGCAAGCAGGCTCCGAAGGTTGAACTGCCCAAGATGGAAATGCCCAAGTTCAGCGCAGGCAACATCAACGAGCAGATTGAGAACAACCTGGAGCAGTTCCTGAACCGGCTCAACATTCCTTCCAAGCGCGATATTGATGAGCTGAGTGCCAAGATTGCCCAGCTTGCCGCCCGCGTGGAGGAACTGCGCCGCACCCAGACGGCCCCTAATGGCAAGAGCAAGGCTGCCCCGGCCCCGGCAGTGGTGCAGGAGTAGTGAAAGGCCCATGGAGGTTTTGCCACAGAGACACAGAGGCCACAGAGGATTTTTAGAAATGTTGCCTTTGAGTCCTTTCTGTCGGTTGTGGCATATTCCGTAAGATGTCAGGCCTTTTGGGCGTTGCACCACGACCGTGCAACGCCCTTTTTGTTGCTGCTGAGTTGTGACGCAGTGTGCTATAATGCAGAGGACACATTTCGCACCAGCACAGTGGCCGCACTGTTTGCCGCCCCGCACCGGGCTGTATACCCCTGTGGAACTCGTTGCTGCACCAGGGATACAAGACGATGCAGATCATAAAAAAATACGCTAATCGCAAACTCTACCACACCAATAAAAAGCAGTATATTACTTTAGAAGGTATTGCTCAATTGGTACAGCATGGCGAGGCAGTTCAGATTCTTGATAACGAAACGGGCGACGATATAACCGCCAGTATTCTGGCTCAGGTGGTGCTGCAAGCCCGTGGCCGTAGCGGCGGCCCGCTACCCACCACGGTGCTGACGGGGCTGATCCAGGTCGGCGGCGACACGCTAGCGAGTCTGCGCAAAGCCCTGTTCACCTCACTCGGCGGGCAGGATTTGATCGCCGCTGAGATCGGCGCACGGCTCGATCGGCTGGTGGACGATGGTTCGCTGAATGTGGACGAGGCTAACCGCATGCGGCGGCTGCTGCTGCGCAATGAGTTTTCGCAGCAGCCGACCCAACCCGCCACCGACGAGCTTGAAGTGCCCAGTCGCAACGACCTGGCCCGGCTTCATGCCCAGGTAGACTCGCTGGCTTCGACCGTGGAGCAGCTGTTGCGGGGCCAGTTCCCCCGTTTGCCCGCCGGGGCCGAGGGCAACAGCGACGATAGCCCGCTGGCAACATCTTCCGCCCGACGTGCTTCGAGCAAAAATCATTCGCGGTAGATCTATACGCGCCGGGCTGCATCAGCACCGGGCGTCACAAGGTTATACACATGCGCAACAACGGAGCTTTCCACCGGAGTAAAGCCGCGTTGGTTCTGGCAGGCGGCGGTGTCGCCGGGGCGGTGTATGAGATTGGCGCCCTGTGTGCGATTGACGAGCTGCTTGACGATTTTAGCGTGAATGACCTGGACATGTATGTTGGTACCAGTGCAGGCGGACTCGTTTCTGCTTGCCTGGTGAACGGCATCACCCCACGCACCCTGCTGACCGTGCTCGATCATTCGGTGCTTGGCATCGAACCGCTTGCGCCCCAACACCTCTTCTCGGTAAATCTGCTTGAAGCGCTGAATCGCACCCATCGCCTCCCACCAGCTGTGCTTTCCCTGGTGATGCGCCTGGTAGCCGCCCGTGAATACACCTCGCTACTCGATCTCATCGAAACGCTGGCTGTGGGGCTACCCACCGGGCTATATGATAGTGGCGGGCTGGAACGTTACATCCGCGAGTCGCTGGCACAGCCAGGGCGCACCAACACGTTTGCTGAGTTACGGCAGACGCTCCGCATTATCGCGACGAACCTCGACACAGGTGAGCGGGCCATCTTTGGTGAGCCGCCACTCGACGAGGTGCCGATCTCGCAGGCGGTGAGTGCTTCGGCAGCGATCCCGCTGTTCTACCGCCCGGTACGCATTGGCGACCAGGAGTATATTGACGGCGGATTGCGGGGCACAGCCAGCCTGGATGTGGCGATTGAGCAAGGGGCCAAGGTGATTGTCTGCATCAACCCCATGGTGCCATTTGATAATAGCCAGCACGCCGAGGGCGGTAGCCTGAGTGAACAGGGCATGCAGCGCATTGGCAACCAGGTTTTTCGCACCTTTGTGCATGCCGGGCTGCACTACCACCTGAAGCAGGTGCGTCGCCGCCACCCCGATATTGACATTATTTTGATTGAGCCGCGCCGCGACGACGCCGTGATGTTTTCTGAAAATACCATGAGCTACGGCATGCGGCTCAAGATTGCCTGCCACGGCTTTGTGACGGTAGGCAAGCACCTGCTGGAACACGCCGACTACTACAAGGCGCTGCTGTCGCGCCACCGCATCAACATCAGCACCAGCCGCATCAAACGTTCGCTGGCCATGTTGGAAGGGCGCGAAGACGACCCCCAGGCCATTCAGGAAGCCCTCTCGCCCGATGCTGTACCCCACGTTGGCCCGCCCAACCTTAGCCACACCCTGGTGGAGCTGGAACGGCTGCTCGACCGTATGGAGCGTACTTCAAACCGCGTTACTGCCACATCGCTTGTTTCTCCTTGATAAGAATGTGGGAGATGTGGAAGATGTGGGGGTGTCGGGTTGTAGTGTTGTGAACACTGGCCTGTCAACCCGACAACCCGACAACCCGACAACCCGACAACCCGACAACCTCTGCGTTGCTGTCCGGCCAATCCTCAATCTCTACTCTCTAATCCCCCGTGTTAGCTTGCCAGGCGGCGCAGGTAGGGGCTACGCTTGAGCCGCAGGATCATGTTGCGTTTCACCGTGTAGACTTCGTTTACGTCGCTGAACAGCCCCCGCCAGCGGTTGTAGATTTCACCTGAACTCATGCCCGCCTCCAGCGTGGCGCGGATGATCACCCGCTCAGCCTCGGTGTGCAGGTGGGCGTTGAGATCGTGCCAGAACTCCTCATCGTAGAGCCGACCGAGGGCCTGCTCCTCTGGGCAGCCGCCGGGCAAGTCATCGGCCAGCCGCAGCGAGAACCACTGCTCGGTGCGGGCGTTGGATCGCACAAAGTCAATCACAACACAACTGGTGCAGCGGCGCAGGTAGCCCATCAGCGCTGCCAGCGAGGGAAATTCGGCAAAGCGCTGGGGGGTAATGGCCTGCGAGAAGCGGAAGAAGGCTTCAGTAACGAAGAACTCCTCACTTTCGCCGCATGTGGCGAAGGAAGCGCTGCGGCGCACCCAGTGCTGCACCAGCGGCGTGTAAAGGTAGTAGAGTTCGGCCCAGGCCAACTCGCAGCGCTCCACCAACGCCCGGCGGCACAGTTCGTAGGCATAGCAGGCGTCGTAGGGCTGGCCCTGGCTGTAGTGCTGGCCTTCGGCCCGGCAATGGGCCACCAGGGTGGCCAGGCTCATCTGCGCCAGCTCATCCGTCTCAGAGGTTGTGCGGTGCATATGTCATTCTCCTGGAATAGATTGCGTTGTTTTGCGTCTCTACCCAGGTGAATGCAGTTGCGCAGAATTTATCACGGGGGATTAGATTACAACGAGATGAATAATTTTTTACCGCCGAGGGCGCGGAGAACGTGGAGGTTTTCTCCTCATCGCCAGGCGTGCGCAGGAGTATCAACACGAGCCGTTGATCTCATGGAGCTGACCATAGAATCTGGCGCTTGACACCATCAGTGTGGCGGCTATGTTACAATCTAACTTGCAACAACGAACGATGGAAAGCATGTGGAAGGTATTATGGAGAAGTCGTGGCGACAACTTGCAGCGGTTGAGTCTCACCCAGACATCGTCGGTGGTGCCCTGGTCTTTCGTGGTACGCGGGTTCCTGTGGCTGCCTTATTTGAGAATCTACGTGACGGTGCGACCGTGGATCAATTCCTTGCCTGGTTCCCTGGTGTCCAACGTGCCGATGTGGAAGCGGTACTGGATCACGAAGTGGCGCTCCTGAGCGCCACCGCAACCGCATGAACATTCTGTTCGACCAAGGTACACCAGTGCCTCTCCGGCGTCATCTGCCTGGCCACAGTGTGCGAACAGCATATGAGGAGGGCTGGTCGAGTCTTACCAATGGCCAGTTGCTGGATGAAGGAGCCATCTTTGTCGCCAGT
>JALONX010000590.1 GCA_025454695.1 Chloroflexaceae bacterium | reverse complement strand
GGCGTAGGCACGCTCAAACCGGCGAATTGCACGCTTGACAGATTTGCAATCTGCATCAAACATAGGTGATGTTGTGACTCTCCCTAATTCCCAACCCCGCTGGCCCGCCTTCGCCACGCTGCTGGTGACACTGGCATGCATCCTGGTGCTTGGCGCATGTGGCACCAGCCCCCTGCTGAGTGAGGTGCAACTCAGCGCTGAAACGTTTGAACCGACGAGCAGTGGTCAGACGCTCAACATTAGCTACAACATTGGGCGTGAGTCCGAGGTGAGCATCTACCTGATTGATGCGGCTGGCACCCAGTTCGACCTGCGGCGCGACGAGCCGCGCACCGCCGCTGACGATGCCTACACCCTGCGCTTCGATGGCACAGTGCCCACCGACGACCCGGTGCTGAAGCGGCGCTTGCTGCCCAGCGGCGACTACACCGTGGTGGTGGCGGCCACGGCAGAGAATGGCGAAACAGCGGCCCAGCGCCTGCCGCTCCGCATCAGCGGCACCGATCTGCCGCTGCCTGATATTGAAAATCTTGCCGTAGCCCCTGAAGCTATTTCGCCCAATGCTGACGCGGTGGACGACGTGGCCGAAATTACCTACCAACTGCCCTTTAGCGCCACGGTGGACATTGCGCTCGCGACGCCCGCTGGGCAGCAGTTTGCCCTGTTGACCCGTTCGGAGGAAGGGCCGGGGCCGCAGCGCTTTGTGTGGGATGGCAAACGCCCGGACGGCTCGCTGCTGCCGAACGGCGTCTACACCTACACCATCAGCGTAGCCGATGACTTTGGCAACCTGGCCCAGCGCCAGGGCACCATCACGCTGGTGGAGGTGGGCCAGCCTGAAGCCCGCATTGTCTACGCCAACATCGCGCCGCGCCGGGTGATGCTCGGCAGCACCATCACGGTGACGCTGCGCATTCGCAACACCGGCACCGTGCCCATCCGCACCTATGGCCCGCCCAGCGGCTACACCTACAGCACCGACCAGGTCTTCTCCTCAGTTGAAGATGGGCGCTACATTTCGCAGGCCGGTGGTTTCTGGCGCATTGGCATGGATTGGGATGCCAACAGCGGCGGCGGCGCAAAACGCTATCCCTTCCGTTGGGCGCTGTCGCAAAAGCCGCCGGAGCAGTGGAAAATACCTGGTGTGGAAGATTGGCTGATGCCTGGTGAAGAAGTTGAGGTTGTTGGGCGGGTGGTGGTGCAGCAGCGCGAAACCAAAATGAGCTTCTACGTTGGCCTGATTCAGGACGGCGTGGGCTTCTTCCAGGATCGCACCGGACGCACCATTATCGAAATCGGCTTTTAGCTTTTTGCCACAGAGAACACAGAGGACACAGAGTAGTCCGTAAAGAACGTTTTCTTGTATATTGCTCAGCGTCAACCACCGAATGAATTCGGCCTCTGAACCGCTACAACACGCTGATGAGCTTTAAGAAATAAAACGGGTATATGCGCTGGCCGTAGCCCTAAAGGGCGCGGCTGGGAGCTGCGAAGCCCGCCTTAGCGGGCTATACCGAATTTAATTTTTAATCTTCATAAGCGTGTTGCTATATACATGAAACTTCGTGAACAGACTACAGAGACGTAAAGCCACATGCGCTGTGTTCTCTGTGTTCTCTGTGGCAAACAATCCTTCGGCCTGGGGGCAGCTTGTGACTCGGCGCATCGCACTGCTGGCGGGTTTGTTGGCCCTCGTGGTGGGGGGGCTGGCTTATGTTGCCATTCAGCCAAACTCCGCACGCTCGGCTGAAGTACGCAAGCAGGCCGAAACCCGCTGGGAGCAGCGCCCCTTTCGTAACTACCGCATGCAACTGACCGAAGAAAACCACACGCCCCTGTTTACGCTCATCTGCACGATGGATGTGGAAATCCGCAACGAAGAGATCGCACGTGTCTGGCAAAGCGATTGCCCGCCGCCCATCCTCTGGACGGTGAGTGGACTGTTTGAACTCACCAACTCGCTGGAAGCCCACATCTGCTACCCCGCCTTCAGCGGCGGTTGCGCCTGTGCCACCAACTACCAGGTGCAGACCAATTACCACCCACAGCTAGGCTACCCCCGCAAAATCACCCGCAGCACTGTCACCGCTATTCAATACACCCACCTCGATTACTGGCGCTACCTGGTGCTGGAACGCAAACAACCCTGGTGCAGCGGCATCGCCAACAGCAGCATTCGCACCGTCACCGTAGAGTCGCTGACGCCGTTGCCGTGAAAAACCCCCGCGCCACACCATGTGCAGCGCGGGGGTTCTCGGTGGGCGGGTCACAGCTCCGCACCCCTCCTGTTCTCTGTCCTCAGTTCCCACACGGCGCAACATTGCGCCAGTTGAGTACCATGTCGTTCACCGCCTGCTGGCCGTTGCTGCCATAGGCCAGGGTCAGCTGGCGGTTGGCAATCTCGTCGCAGGCGTCCCCCTTCTCCACAAAGTCCCATGCACCGAGGGTGTACTTGTATTCGATCTGTACGCCCTCTTTGCCGGTGAGTGTAATCCGCCAGAGCGTGTCGTTCACCCGTGTTAGCACCACGCCGCCGGGGTTCCATTCCGGCAGGTTACCGTCGAGCCGCTGCAATGAGCCAGCGATGTAGACCGAGCGACCTGTGGCCGCCGTGCCTGCGGGCACCGTCACATTGAAGGTGAGCGTCACGGTGCGGAGTTCCGCCGTGGCCCGTATTTCGTTTGAATTGGCCGAACGGTTAAATGACTCGTCAACTGCCCGCACCACGTAGCTGTAGCTGGCCCCCTGAGCAACTGCCGTGTCGGTGTAGCCAGTAGCCCCCGTCACCGTGGCAATCTTGCTGAACGGCCCGCCTGCCGTGTCGCTGCGCAACACTTCGTAGCCGTAGAGCTGGGCATTGTCGCTGCTGGCGTCCCAGGCAAGCACAATCCCGGCGGGCGAGGCCGAGGTGGTGCGCAGGTTCCCCGGCACCGTCGGCGCTACCGTGTCGGCGCTGGGGTTAACGGTGAGTTTGCCGGGGTTGGCGGGTGTTGCTCCGCTCGCCACCGGGCCGTTCAGGTCGGCGTAGAGCCAGTCGCGCCCGTTGGTGGTGCTGTAGCGGTAAACATAGTCGAAGCTTCCGATCACTTCCGGCAGCAGGCTGGCCTTAAACTCGTCGTTGTTGCCCGCATTCACATTGAAGCTGGCGTCCACCCATGTCCAGGCGCTGTTGCCTGCCGGGTTGCTGCCCGCCGGGCCAAAGCCAAGCTGAGCCTGCAACGTTTCCGCCGGGCCGGGCTGGCTGGTCGCGCCGTCAATCCACACCTGGCCATAGACCTCGCCGGTGCGGTTAATGGCGCTGATGGTGTGGCTGAGTGTCGGCGGCCATTGCAGGTTGGCCCAGCCGATCTTCAGGTGGGGCATGGCCACGATTTCAGCCGACGCCGTGCTTTCGTTGCCCCGGCTGTCCAGTGCCTTCACCACATAGAAGTAGTTGCGGGCGTTGCGCAGGCCGGTATCGGTGAAGCTGGTGCCCGTGAGCGGGGTGTTGTTCACCTTCACATAGCCGCCGCCGGTCACGGGGCTGCGGTAGAGGTTGTAGCCCGCCGCGCCCGCTACGCCGTTCCAGGCCAGCGAGACCTGGCCGTTGCCCTCGTCCGTCACCTTGAGGCCACCAGGGGCTGCCGGTGCCGTCAGATCAGCCTGGTAGCTCGTCAGCAGGGCGGCGCTCATCGGCTCCAGCGTGAGCGTCAGCATGCCGTCCTTCACCTGGTGCCACAGGTCAATCTTCTCATTGGCCACACAATAGGCCGCCTGGAAGCGGGTGTCGTTCGGCGCAAAACCCGCCATCGGCACGCTGATGGTGCGGGTGGCGTTGCTGCGGTTGATCAGCACGACCGCAGCTTCATCGCCCAGCGTGCGCCCATAGGCCACCGTACCAGCCGCATCATCGGCCAGGAGCATGCGCAGGTCGCCCTGCACCAGTGCCTGGTAGTGATTGCGGTGTTTCGCCATGTCGCTGTAGAACCGCAACAGCTGCTGGTCGGGGTTGCCGCCCTTGTCGCGCCAGGGGTAGGTGCGGCGGTCGTCCGGGTCATCGTCGCCGGTCACGCCCACTTCGTCGCCGTAATAGACCGTGGGCATACCCGGCATGGTGAATTGGATCATCGCGGCGATTTGCAGGCGACGCTTGCCGTCGTTCAGGTTCGCCGCGTCAAACTCCTTCTCGGCGCGGGTTTCGCGGCCCGGCGTGAGCGTCCACAAAATGCGCTCGGTGTCGTGGCTGCCCACCAGGTTCATCAGCGAGTAGTAGGCCGCATCGGGGTAGTCTTCGCGGATGGACTGCACCCGGCTGCCGAATTCCGAAGGCGCAATCTGCCGCCCGCTATCGCCAAAGCCCTTCGAGTCGAAGGCCCCCGGTGTCAGCAGGCCGATGATGGCATCGCGCAGCCGGTAGTTCATGGTCGAGTCGGCAGTTTCACCGCGCAGGTGCTGCTTCAGCCAGTAGCGCGAAACGCTGTTGGGCGCGGTGAGGAAATATTCCTGTACCGCAGGCACGGTCTTTTTGATTTCGGGAATGCTGTCGAAGCCAAACCACCCGGCGTAGTAGGTGTCGGTGCCGCCAGGTGTTGAAGGTACACATGGCGAAGGCTCGTTGCCCGCCGGGGTGCGGAAGTTGAACCAGCCCCGGTAGAGCGAATTTGCCGACTCACAGGCTCCCACCGTGTCGTAAAAGCCGTAGCGGTCGAACTGGGGGCTGTCCGACGACATGTGGTTAAACACGCTGTCGAGAATCACGCGGATGCCCCGCCGGTCGGCTTCACGCACCAGCCGCCGCCAATCACCCAGGGTGCCCAAGGCCGGGTCAACCTTCATGTAGTCGTAGGTGTCGTAGCGGTGGTTGGATTTGGCGTGGAAAATCGGATTAAAGTAGATTGCCGTCACGCCCATCCGCTGCAAATAATCGAGCTGCTGAATGACACCACGCAGGTCGCCGCCCATGTAGTCACGGCCCCGTGGCCCTTCTTTGGTGGGACTCCAGGCCGGCGGCGTGTCGTCAAAACGCCAGGGGCAGTTGGTGTCGGCGTCGGCATAGTTGCGGCAATAGCCCTCCGGCAGCACGTTCCAGGGCAGGGCAATCATCGGGTCGTCATAGCGGCTGTCGCCGGTGCGCGGGTCATTCCGTGGGTCGCCGTTGCGGAAGCGGTCGGGGAAAATCTGGTAGACCACGGCGCTCTGGGCCCACTCCGGCGCACGGAAGGCCGGGTCGTAGACCATCAGCGCGTAGCTGCGGTCGGGCGACTGTGCGTAGGGCTGGCCCAGGCCACCATCTAGGGCGGCGGTGTTGTCGTCGTAATAGGTCGTTGCGGTGCCGTCCTGCACAATGAAGCGATACCAGAAGTTGTTCGGGCTGCTATAGCTCAGCGTCGCGGCCCAATAATCACAACTGGCTCGCAAGCCCGTCTGGAAGCACTCCGTATCGCTGGCTACCCGCTCCATGGGGATAAAGCGCTGGCCGTTGGCATTCACATCGTAGACGCGCAGGCGCACACTCGTCACGTCGTTGTGCAAGGTGCGGAAGCGGATGGTGATGGGGGTGCCGGTGGCCACCGCGCCGCCCGGCGTGCGGTAGAGCGTGTCCCGTGAGTCGTGGCGCAGGCCGTCCCATTCTACGTTGTTGTCGGGGCCGGGTAGGTTGCTCCTGAAGCTCACGCTCGGCGTGTTGGTGGCGCTGTTGAAGCTAAACGTCACCGTGCCAGCGCCCGCAACGCTGAAGGAAATGTTGTCGCCGCCGGGCGTGCCACCAGCGCCGTAGTTTTCGCTCCATCCTTCGTTAATGGCAACCTTAAACTCGTAGTTACCAGGGGGAATAGCGTCAGTGCTAAAGCTGTACACACCGTCGCCGTCCGGGTCTTGCAGCCAGGAACGCAAACAATCGGGCGACCAGTCGCTGCTACAGCCAATCTCGCTCTGGTAGCTGCCGGGGGCGGTGGCAATGCGCGAATTGACGTTGTCCGTCACCCAGTTGGTTTTGTGGTCGTAGTAGAACTTGACGTTGGTAGAACTGCCCAGGTTCAGCGGAATATTGTCGCCGTCCCGTTGGGCATTCTTGCCATAGTTCTCAGCCCAGCCGCCGTTGAGGGCTGCTT
>JALONX010000589.1 GCA_025454695.1 Chloroflexaceae bacterium | reverse complement strand
GAATCTCCCGTTCCTGGCGCACATGCAGCGTTACCAGCAGGCCGTCGGGCGTCTCTTCCTCGCTTGTGGTGTAGAAGGAGCGGTTTTCGCGCACCCAACGAGCCACCGCAGGCTCAAACAGCAGTCTCACTACCAGCGTGCGGTCGTCCCGTTCCTGCCGTTGCAAGCGAAAGTCCGCCGGGCGCTCGAAGCGCTGGGCTAGCAGTTCCAACTGCGCCATGCGGTCGAGCCGGAAGTGGCGTAGCTCCTGGCGAGTGTGGTCAAACGCCACCAGGTTCCAAACATTGTTGACAAACACCAGACCATAAGGGTCGGCCTGGCGGACGGGCGGCGCATCGTCGGCGGCATGGCGGGCGGTGTAGGCAAAGCCGACCCGTTGCCGCCCCACCATCGCGCCCCGCAGCATACGTAGCCGTTCCTCCACCTCTGGCTGCTGGGGCGACTCACCAGGCACAAAACGCAGGCTTTCGCGCAGCGCCGTCACTGCGTCGCGGGTCGGCGCGGGCAGTGCCCCGGCAATTTTGCGGCAGGCCGTTTCGGCGGCGGCGCGGTAGTCGGCATCGAAGCTCTGGGCCATCACATCGGCCCCCAGCAGCAGCATCACGGCTTCGTCGGCGCTGAAGCGCAGCGGCGGCAGGAAGTAGCCTTCTACCAGCGAGTAGCCTCGGCCCGGCTCGGCCACTACCGGCACACCAGCTTCACATAATGCTTGCACGTCGCGATAGACGGTGCGCTTGCTGATTTCAAACGTTGCGGCCAGGTCTTCGGCCCGGCGGGTGCCGTGGGCCTGTAGTTCTAGCACAATCGCGAGCAGGCGGTCGGTGCGGTTCATAGTGAGTGACGATTGACGATTACTCGATTGACGATTGGGATAGTACCACACCACGTGTTCTCTGCAAGTGAAAGTCGCTAATGCTTATAAGACAAGGTTTCAGAAGCAGCCAGGTTACTTTACAGTTTGTCACCAATACATCGTTCGCGGGAGCGAAATCCTGTAAATCTTGTAAATCCTGTCAGAACCTTGCCTAACTCGTAAATTACACAGACTATACGAATGAGGCATAATCTTATCTGCCTAGTCTGCGGATAAAAAATCACTCTCCACTTGCCGGGTGTCAGGAAATTTAGCTCTTGACATGTGAAGGTAGTGAGTGTACATTCACTACTATGAACACAGCAACCACAACCAGCCCCACCAGCCGTGCCACCGCCAGCGAGCGCCGTGAGGCCATTCTGGCAGCGGCGATTGTGGAGTTTGCCCGCAACGGCTACGCGGGCGGCTCCACCGAGACCATCAGCAAAGCTGCTGGTATCTCGCATCCCTACCTGTTTAAGCTTTTCGGCACGAAAAAAGCCCTTTTTCTGGCCGCCTACGACCGGGTGTGGCACGAGATTGATGCTGTGCTGGAAGCGGCGGTGAAGCGCCAGCCCGACAAACCACTGGACGCAATGGACGCGGCCTTTCGGGAGATGTGCCAGCAGCGCGACTACATGTTGATCACGTTGCAGGCCTTTGCCGCCGCAGCCGACGAGGAGATTCGCAGCGCTATTCGCCAGCGCGAAACCGCTGCCTTCGCCGACACCATGCGGCTCACCGGCGCATCGGCAGCGGAAATCCGGGCCTTCTTCGCCGACGGCTACCTGATGATCATCGGCGCGGCCCTCGATATTCCCGAATATGTGGGAGAGCCTGATGGCTGACCGAAGACTGGAGACGGGAGACCGAGGCCAGGCGATTGACGACTGACGATTGACGATTGACGATTGACGATTGACGATTGACGATTACCGGGCAGAGGCGGAGAGGTGCAGAGGGTTTGGCAGTTGGCAGCCTGCCCTGAGCAAAGGCGAAGGGTTGGCAGTTGGCAGAGCAGACTTGAGAGGTTTACACATAACGTTTCTTTGGTCACAATGTCGATCTTTGTCATTCCGTGAAGTGAGGAATCTGCACGGCATTTCATTGAAGACCCCTCACACCATTCGGGGTGACAACGTGGTGCCGTGAAAGAAAACGTTAATGACAGGAGTTACGCGGTGAGCAGGCTTTGGAACACGAAACGCATGAACGGGTATGAAAAACACGGAATTCAGAGGTCTTTCGTGTTTTTCACGTCTGTTTCGCGCCCTTCGCGCTCCAAACGCTTGTTCGACCGCGTAACTCGTATCATTAAGAACAATTTCCTTCATTTCCTTCGCAGTCTAGCACGCAGTACGCAGCACGCAGTACGCAGTACGCAGTACGCAGTACGCAGTACGTTTCACGCATCACGCAGTTGAATAAAGAAAGAACAAAACCCTATGTCATTAGATTGCACCCGCAATGTTGGTATTGAGCGCAAGCTGACGACCGGCGGCTTTGGGCGGGCCATGCTGGCCGAGGTGCGCCCGCTGGTGGGTCTGGCGGTGCCGCTGGTGGCCGGGCTAACGAGCTCGACCATGCTGGGCCTGACCGACACCTACTTTATTGGTGCGCTGGGCGAAGTGCCGCTGGCCGCCGCCTCGCTCACCACCAGCGTGTTGCTGATTTTCTTCGCCTCGTTGTATGGTTTTCTGGGGCCGGTGGGCATTCTGGTGGGGCAGGCCTTTGGTGCCGCCGCCCAGCACCGCATTGCCGCCGTGGTGCGCCACGGGCTGGCGCTGGCACTGCTGGGCGGCGTGGCAGGCGCAACGCTGATGATCGCCGCGCTGGCCCTGTTGCCCTGGCTTGGCCAGCCAGCTGAGGTGGTGGCGGTGGTTGCGCCCTACTGGGTGCTGATGGCGCTGCTGCTCGTGCCTTTCTGCTTGAGTCTGGTCTACAAACAGCTCTACGATGCGGTAGATCGCCCCTGGACGGGCGTGCTGCTGATGCTCGTGGCGGTGGTGATCAATATTCCGCTGACATGGGCGCTGGTTGAGGGGCGTTTGGGGCTGCCCGCCCTGGGGCTACTGGGGGCCGGGCTGTCCAGTTTCATCGCCCAGACGGCGACCCTACTTGCGATGGTGCTGCACCACCGTTTTGCGCCGAGCATGGCGGCCTATCGCCTGCCGGTGAACTGGCGGCGGGCGGGTTTGGTAGAGCAGGTGCGCGAGGGGGTGCCGATGGCGCTGCAATACCTGATGGAAGGGGGCGCGGTGGCGCTGGCGGGCGTGCTGATTGGCTGGCTAGGCGCAACCGCACTGGCCGCCAACCAGATCGTCTTCAGCGTATCGAGCGTGCTCTACATGGTGCCGCTAGGCATGTCGGCCTCGGTAGGCATTCGCATTGCCCAGGCCGCCGGGGGCCAGGCCAGCGCCCGTTTGCGGGCCATTGGCTACACCGGCCTGGCCCTGGTGACGGTGTGGACGGCGCTGTTTACGGTGGGACTCACCGTGGGCGGCGAGCAGATCGCCCGCGCCTTTGTGGGCGAGGCCGACGTGATCGCCCTGGCAACGGTGATGTGTCTGGCCATTGGCGTGATGCAAATCTTCGACGGGGTGCAGTCGGTGATGCTGGGGGCGCTGCGGGGTATCCTCGACACCCGCTGGCCCACGCTGGTGTCGCTGGTGGCCTACTGGCTCCTGGCCCTGCCGCTGGGTTACGGCCTGGCCTTTGGGCTGGGCATGGGTGCGCCCGGCGTGTGGGCTGGCTTCGCCGCTGGCCTGGCCCTGGCGGCGGTGCTGCTGTCGTGGCGCTTCCGCCGGAAGAGTGGGTAGTGATCGTCCTCAAAGCAAGCGCCTGTGGGATGGCAGGTGCTTTTACCACGCAACAATCGTTAAACCATCCACGTGACGGAAGTGGTCGTCTGCAATCGCAAGCTGTGCTATCACTGTGGCATCCTTCGCCCATAGTGCGATGACGATATTAGTGTCGAGTAGGAATTTACCACTCATCCAGGTTCACCTGTTCGCAATCGGCATCAATGGCTTGCTGCAAGGAGGAGAGGTCGCTGGTCGCAAACGCGCCAGCAAACACAAGCAGGTTCTGGCCGGGGACGACACGCGGTGTGGTCACTAAGGTGCGCACAAAGGCCAACACTTCGCGCTGCTGGGGAAGCGCAAGCGTATGCAAGTGGGAAAGAATTTCCTGTTCAACAGTGGTTAATGTCATGCGTGTTGCCCTCCGTGACTACGATCGTGTATATGCTTTATTATACATCGTTTGGCATGCTAGCGAGGATTATTCGAACCTCACTTCTGCCGAGGCGATCGTTCGTGAGGAATTAGATGAACAGATCGTCCGTCAATGGTTATGGTTTGTAGCACCACTGGCGGCTAGCCTGCTGTCTTGGCGCTTCCGCCGGAAGAGTGTATAGGGAGTGTTTGTACTGTGGCCCGCTGGCTGGCTGGTGGGGCGGTGGTGGGGTGGCCAATGTGAGGTGCATCAGCCGCGCCGCTGGCGGGCGTGTGGAGCGGGACGAGGGCACGAGAAAGCTGCCAAAGTCGTGCTCAGGTTAGGGACGCGCCAGCGGCGTCGTGCTGCAAGGCTTGGTTAGGTGGCTTTTCAGAAACGTATACTAAAAGCCAGTGCTTTTCGTGACTTCCACTGCATTTTCCCACATGCTCTCTATTTGAGGGAAATATAGCTGCCACCATTGATATTGTTCACGTTGAA
>JALONX010000588.1 GCA_025454695.1 Chloroflexaceae bacterium | reverse complement strand
CCTTGCCCAACTCAAAGGCTTCGGTCATGCCCAGGCTCGTGAGCGCCTGCTTCAGGCTGAAACCCTCTGGCTTCAGGTCGAACTTCGGCAGCGTTACCTGAACCTCTTTCTGTTCCGTAGCATTCATGAGCTGAGTGAGGCGGGCGGCGTCGAGGCTGGTGTCGAGTTCGGCAAAGCGCCCAGCGGCGGGCAGCAGCACCACCATGGAAGCATCGCCACGGTAGGGCAAGCGGGCGATCTGGTAGCCCTCGCCTTCGCCATACGGTACGAAGCTCTTCTGGTTCATCATCTGGGCGCTGACGGTGGTGCCCGCCAGGGTGGTGAAGTCGCCGGACTGGGTCACTTCTTTAGCGAAAGGCGTTTGCCATTTCGCCTTCAGATAGATCGCGTTAGTGATCACCAGGCGGGTGAGTGGGTCAATGCTGCCCTGAGGCAACAGGTCTTTAATTTTGTCCTGAGTCTGTTTGGCAATCGCGTTGTTGATGGCAACCCGGCCCTGTTCCGGCTGTTTGGCGAAGTCGAGCAGGTTCATGCCCGCGCCATAATATTCGGCCAGCGTGTCGAGGTAGGGCGTCTGGAACTGGTAGCCCGTCTGCCCCCACAACGTGTTGGCCAGGTTGAGCTTAAAGCCGTCGTCGCCCTGGCCCCGCGCCAGCAGCCCCTGTTCCAGGCTGTTGTTGGCGGCATGCAGCTTCTCCGCCGCCAGGCTGAGCCGCATAGTCTGGCTCATCTGCTGCGCGGTGGCGCTTCTGGCTCCCACCAGGGCCATCAGCAGGGCGGCATTGATGCTGTAGGGCGAAAAGACGAAGTTGGCCTCGGGCTTACGCACCTGGCGGTACAGCTCAAAGGCAAAGGCGTTGATCGACTCACTGAGCGAGGCCAGGTCTTCGGGCGGGGCCGTGGGCGACTGGCGCGGGCGGCTGGAGCGGGCTTCGCTGGCGGCGGCAGTTGGGCTGCCGCATGCGGCGAGCAGGCCCGGCATGGCGGCGCAGAGGCCCAGGCCAACGAGAAAAGAGCGGCGTGATATGTTTTGCATTTGTTTACCTCACAAGGTCAAAAGGTTCCTGCCCTTCTGACGTTGTGCGGTAAAAAATGGTTCCCGCAGATGTTGTGCAGCTCTGGTATGTGTCAGACTTGCTCGCCATCAGGGTCAATGCCCAGCGCACGCAGGCGAGCAGCCAGGGCCTCGGCACGGGCTTCGGCGGTGGAGGCGCGGGTCTCAGCAGTCGAGGCGCGGGTCTCAGCAGTCGAGGCGCGGGCTTCGGCGGCAGCCCGTTGCTCCACCAACTCCAGGTAGGTGGCAAAACGTTCGCCATCAGGTCGGTAGAGCGCCAGCTCCAGCCCCTCCAACGTAAAGCGGATGCCCAGCCGTGGACTTACCCATCCCTCCATCTCGGCAATGGGCTGCAATTCATCAACCTGGCGCGTCCAGCCCGACAGTTCGCCGCTGTCGGGATCATACAGGTAATATTCGTCCACGCCATACTGTTCATAGAACTTGTACTTGCGGATCATCTCGCGGTTCGTGTTGCGCGGCGACAACACCTCGAAGACCACCTGCGGCGGCAAGTCATCTTCCTCCCACTGGCGGTAGGAACCACGGTCGCCCTTGGGTCGGCCAAACACCACCAGCGTGTCGGGGGCGGCGCAAATGTCGGGGCGGCCCTCCACGGGGTACCAGAGCAGATCACCAGCGACAAAAACCCGCGGATCGTCGCGGAATAGCGCATCTATCCCGCCCTGAATCATGACGATGTAACGAAACTGTTTTGTATTGTCAGCCATTGGTTGCCCATCACTGTCAGGGTAGATAATGTCGCGGGCTGGCTGTTCAACGATTTGTGTGACCATAGGCCCACCTCGTCCATACGGTTGTATCGAACGCTAGTACGAATCTTCGTCTGCACTATTATAGCGTGATTTGAGACTGTTTGCGGGGAATCATTTCATGTAGTCGGGCTCTATGCAACGTTAAAAACAGAGCGCAGAACAAGCCACAGATGACGTTCAGGACACCTCCTCCAGCCGCCTGGCCAGAAACTTGCCGATGAGCGGGCCGAAGCGCTCGTGCGCTTCCTCCTGCACATAGTGGCCCGCATTGGGGAAGGTGACGGTTTGCACATTGGTGAAGAGCGCCTGCCAGCGGTCCAGGTGCCGGGCCTTAAACAACATGTCTTGCTCGCCCCACAGCAGCAGCGCCGGAATGTCCTTGATGCGGTCGCGCCGCGCCCACAGCGACTCGTACCAGTCGCTGGCAAACAGCAGCTCGCGGGCAAACACCCACTGGCCCTGCGTGTCGCCGGGCCGGGAAAAGGGCTTGAGGTAGTGCTGATAGATTGTCCTGCTCAGTTTACGTTTATCGGCCCAGACGGCCCGAAAGAGCGTGCGAACCTCGATATTAAACTGCCGGAAGAAGAACCTGCCCAACTGGCTGCCAGCAACCCGGCCCGCCAGTTCCGGTAGTAGTTCGCCGCGCAGCGACCAGAGCCATGTGTTGGCCACCACCAGCGCCCGAACATTGTCGGGCTGCTCGATGGCATAGGAAAGGCCAATCGGGCCGCCAAAGTCTTGCACCACCAGCGTGATGTCGCGCAGCCCCAGTTGCTCAATCAGCGCCCGCAGCCGCCGCGCATGCTCGCGGGGGTGATAGGCTGCCCCTTCCGGCTTGTCCGAAAGGCCAAAGCCCAGGTGGTCGGGCGCGATGCAGCGGTAGCGGGGTGCCAGCACCTTGATCGCGTCGCGGTAGAGAAACGACCATGTGGGCGTGCCGTGCAGCAGCACAATCGGCTCGCCCTGGCCTTTGTCCACATAATGCATACGTGTACCGTCAATCTCGAAATAGTGGGGCGCAAAGGGGTAGGCCGTTCGGTCAATCCAGCTTGTGTCGTTCATTGGGGTTCTTTCAGATCTTGGATTTTAGATTTTGGATTTTGGATTGTCGGAGTCCTGAAAATGCAGCTCCTGCTGCCCTGAAGTTCATTGCATGCAGTGTAGCGACGCCCCGCCGGGGCGTCGCTACAGTGTATTGGCATTGCTTAACGATGCCCAATCGCCGTCGCCAATAAATGAATGCAATGCATCATAACGCTGCTGTATCGCTGTCGCCACGAATGGGGGCATGCTGGCCGAAGTATAGCCGTCTCTTCCTATGGACGCAAGCAGGGCTTGTGCCTCATCCTTACGATGTTCTACTTCCTCAGTTTGTGGCAGCTACCTCACCTCGCCGCCTGCCGCTCATCAGCACCGCTCCATTTCAGCATCACCTGGCCTGTGCTACCATGGGAGTGATGAGTGACAAGCGACGAGTGGCGAGTGACATGCAATACACGCACTGCCAACTGCCAACCGCCAACCGCCAACCGCCAACTGCCAACTGAAGGAGTTCCCCATGTTCCGCCGTTCCGCCCTCTTCTTGCTACTGGCCGTTGCCCTGAGCCTACCCTGGCCTGCGCTGGCTGCGCCCCAGGCGACGGTGTTTGCCGAAACCGGCTTTGCGGTGGAGGGGCGCTTTTTGCAGTTCTGGCAGGGCAACGGCGGGCTGCCGGTGTTTGGCCTACCCATCAGCGGGCAGCGCCCGGAGCGCGGCAGCGAGGGCACCTTTGAAAGCCAGTGGTTCGAGCGCGAGCGCTTTGAGCGCCACCCGGAAAACCGTGCGCCCTACGATGTGCTGCTGGGCCGCCTGGGCGACGAGGCCCTGCGGCGGGCCGGGCGCGACTGGCGCAGCTTTCCCAAAGGCGAGGCGAAGGCTGGCTGTATGGTGTTTGAGCAAACCGGCCACAGCCTGTGCGAGCCGTTTCTGAGCTACTGGCGCAACAATGGCCTGGAGTTTGACGGTCAACGGGGCAGCAGCTACAACGAAAGCCTGGCCCTGTTTGGCTACCCGCTCTCAGAGCCGGGGATGGAAACCAACAGCAGCGGCTTCACCGTGCTGACCCAGTGGTTCGAGCGGGCCCGCTTCGAGTATCTGCCCGATAACCCTGAGCCGTACAAAGTGCTGCTGGGCCGCCTGGGGGCGGAGGTTTTCGCGCCCGGTCGGGCCAACCTCGACCCGGCGGTGCCGCAGACCATCCGCTACCGCCAGGTGCAGGAGCCGGGCTGGCCCACGCCGCTGGAGGTGCCCGAAGGCTTCACCGTTGAAGAAGTGGCCAACGGACTCATCCGCCCCCGTTTTATGGCCCGTGACGCCGACGGCAGCATCGTTTACGCTTCCGACGGCACCAGCGAGGTGGTGCGCCTGCGCGACACCGACGGCGACGGGCGTTACGAAACCAAACAGGTCGTTGCTGGCGGGCTGCCCTTCGTTCACAGCGTGGCCTTTGTGAACGGTCAACTCCTCGCCGCCGCCGAAGACCGCATTGTGCGCTTGAGCGAGTTTGGGCCAGATGGCGCGGCCCGCCGGGTGGAAACGGTGGTCGGTGGCTTTCCCTCCGGCGCACGGGGGCTGTACAACCACCGCACCCGCACCCTCGTTCTCGGCCCCGATGGCAAGCTCTACCTCAGTGTCGGCTCCTCGTGCGACGTGTGTGTGGAGGAGTCGCCCCTCAGCGCGACGGTGCTGCGGGCCAACGCCGACGGCAGCGG
>JALONX010000587.1 GCA_025454695.1 Chloroflexaceae bacterium | reverse complement strand
ATCCGCTCCAGCAGGCTTTCCAGATCCATCAGGGTCGTCACAGATTTACCGATGCGATACAGCACCGTCAGCTCCTGCACCCGCTGTTGCAACGTCTGGGTGAGCTGCTCCTTCTCGCGCCGCAACCGTCGCTCCTGCAAGGCCTGGTCAATCACCATTTTCGCTTCGGTGTCGCTAAACGGCTTGATCAGATAATTGCGGGCACCCATGCGGAAGGCTTCCACAGCAATGTTTTCCGAGCCGTGGGCCGTCATCAAAATCACCGGCACATCATAGCCCTCCTGGGAGATGAGCCGCAACAGGTCGAGACCGCTGATGTCTGGAAGTTGAAGATCGAGCAAAATAAGGTCAGGCAGATGCTGGCGAAGACGGTAGAGGCCCTGACGGCCTGTATTTGCAACTGCTGCACTATAGCCAAGATCAGGCAACACATAATCGGCTAGCAACGAGCAGATTTGCGTGCTATCGTCAATTATTAGGATTTCTTCCATAAATTTCCTGCGCTCGCTTTGGGGCGCGGAGGGTGATGGTTGACTGGCCTGCTCCACCTGGTGATGCTTTGCATAACATAATACACCACCTATCGTTTGGGATAAGCAGAAGCCTCCTCCCATTATACCCGAGCACCTACTGAAAAACCAGCCCACTGTGCTAACTGCTTGAAACCTCAACCATAGCACCAGGCTTGTCACAGATCACACATTCCAGTATCATGCACGGCATGCGCCGATCGCATCAACTCAACATCGCTGTTCTTGGCGACATAAATGCCGATCTTACGGTATATGTACCGTCGTACCCGGCAGAAGGTGACGATAGCACCGCCACCGGAGTACGCTGGGCCAGTGGCGGAACTGGCCTCAACGCTGCCACCGCGCTGGCCGTGCTGGGGGCGCAGGCCCGCCTGCTGGGCCGCGTTGGCACCGACCCGGCGGCGCAGGTTGCCCTGCACGCCGCCCGCAAGGCCGGGGTTGATGTGAGCCTGGTGCAGCACGACCCGGCGGTCGCCACCGGCCTCTGTTCCACCGTTGTCAGCGCTGGCGGCCAGCGCACCTTTTTCGCCTTTCGTGGGGCCAATGTTTGCTTTGATAGCAGCAACCTTAGCCCGGCTACGTTTGCCCACACCAACATGCTGTACCTCAGCGGCTATGCCCTGCTGGAAGGGCCGCAGCGAACCGCCGCCCTGCACGCCATTGAGCTGGCCAACAGGCTGGACATCCCCATCGCCTTCGACCTGGCCCTGCCGCTGGCCCGCGACTGCGGTGAACTGATCAACGAGCTGTTGCCCCGCATCTGGTTGCTGAGCATGAATGAGGACGAGCAGCGCTACCTGGCCCCCACCATGCAGAGTGAAGCCCTGATTGAGGCGGTGTTGGCGCGAGGCGTGGCGCATGTGGCGTTGAAGCAGGGTGTGCGAGGTTGTTTAGTTGCCAGCGCCAGCGGGCAGGTTTCACTTGCGCCGCCCAATGTTGCCGCTATAGATACAAACGGCTGTGGCGACGCTTTTGCCACAGCCTATGCGATGGCCGCATTACAACACGCTGACATGCACACTTGCGCCACCCTGGCCAACCTGATGGGCGCACTTACCGCCACCCGTCCGGGCGCAGCCGAAGGCCTGCCCCCACGGCACGAACTGCTGGCCTGGCTCGACCCGGCCCACCACTGGCTCATCACAAGTGACGAGTAACGAGTACATACAATGCAAAGGAAATGAGGGAAATAAGGGAAACTGACTTTTACCACGGAACGTAATTACTTCGTAAACTAAGTTTCCTTGTCTTTTTGAAACAACACGCTTCAGCGTGTTTGAGCCGTTCAGACGCCGAATTCATTCGGTGGTTGACACAAAACATAATACAAAAAGACTTATTTTCCAGACCAGTAACTTCCTTTATTTCCCTGACTCGTTCGGTTCTCGGTTCTTGCATCTACAAGCTGCAATAGGAGATAACATGGCCCCGTTATGGAAACAACAGCTGGACTCATTGCGCATTCGCGACTTGAGCGAGATTTTTGGCACGCCGAAGCCCGTGGTTGGCATGGTGCATTGCTGGCCCCTGCCGGGCGCGCCGGGTTACACCGGCTATGGCATGGACACGATTATTGAGCAGGCCCGCCGCGACGCCGTAGCCCTGGCGGAAGGCGGCTGCGATGGCCTGATTGTGGAAAACATGTGGGATGTCCCCTTTCGGGCCGGTGCCCACATTCAGCCGGAGAGCATTGCCGCCCACGCCGTGGTGGCCCGTGCCGTGAAAGAAACTGTGAACCTACCTATGGGCATCAACCTGGTGCATAACGGCGGGGTGGCCCTGCTGGGCATCGCGCTTGCCGCCGGGGCCAGCTTCATCCGCGTCTGCATGTTCACCGGGGCGGGCGTGTGGGATGCGGGCAGCTGGGACGAGGGCTGCGCCGCCGACCTGATGCGCCGCCGGGCCGAGCTGCACGCCGGGCACATCAAGCTGCTGGCTGATGTGGATAAAAAGCATTCGGTGCGCTTCCCCGGCATAGATTTAGCGACGCACATCGAGTGGACACGCTTTTTTGGTGCCGATGGCCTGATCATCTCCGGGCGCATGACGGGCGACGCCCCCGACCTGGAAAAGGTGCGCCAGGCCCGCGCCATGGCAGGCGACACACCCATCTTGCTGGGGAGCGGCACCGACGAGCGCAACATCGCCGCCTTTATGGAAGTGGCTGATGGCGTGATCGTGGGCAGCAGCATCAAAGAGGATGGCGAGATTGCCAACCCGGTAGACGTGGAGCGGGTACGCCGTTTTGTGCGCCTGGCCCGCGGCGGGTAGGAGCAGGCTAAAAACCTGTCACATCTCTCAATGCGTGCAGGCAAAAAGCAATGGCGTTCCAATGAGCAGAAACAGTGTCGCCTCTTGCCAATCCAGCGTTGTATGAAAAGAATGTCAGAGTCGTATAGTACATCCGGTAGGCATGCCAATAGTACATGTAGTGGGCCAGGGTTGAGACCTACGAGCGATTGAGCCAGGAACTGGCCCGTGCTATAGTGTACACACAGCCGAAACATCACACTACAACGTCGTAACACTTCAACACAACACGACATCGCAGCAAGCGGCTGAAACGCTATCAACTTGATGTGCTAGACTGGCACTGAGAACGAACATCGCAGCACAACATCGTCACCAACATTTCACAACGACATCGCAGCACCGTCCCGGCACTACATCCCAGCACCGTGGCAGCACCCAACGTTACCACATCGCAGCACACCGTTCGGGGCACGTTCACAGGTTCAGGCGCACGACACCGACACAAAACCAGCACGTTGCTACGCAAGCGCACTGGTCATCAAGAGAAGTAGCACACAGCGGCTCTGGCACTCGCCAGGGCCGTTGTTGTTTTGTGCAGTTCTGGTGTAGGATACACGGCAAGCGAAAAGCTGCACTTCAAAAGACTCACAGAGTGCCGTCACAGACTGAGGTTAAGATGCGGCCCTGCCTGATTGGGTATTGCTCAAAAATATTTTTATGGTAACAGTCACCCTTGCTGCCACCCACCACGATGCCGATGGCCGCATGCTGGCGCAAATGGCCCGCGTGCTGCCACTGCTTAATAGTGTGTATTGCCGTGTGACTGTGTTCCAGACGCCAGCCACCGTGGCCGAAAGCCAGGCCCTGCTACGTGCCCATGGCGCGACCGTTGCCGTGGGAAGCCCCGCCACACCCACGGGCCACCTGCACCTGGGCATCTGGCGGCGGCAGGCCCTGGCCCTGGGGCTGCACCACGCCGCAGGGGCCAGCCACATCCACTTCTGCGACCTGGATCGGGTGCTGCACTGGGCTGAATTTCACATGGCAGAGTTGGCCGCTACCCTGGCAGCCCTGCCCACCGCCGACCTGACGGTGCTAGGCCGCACGCCACGGGCTTTTGCCAGCCACCCCAGGGTGCAGCGCGACACGGAAAGCCTGGTGAACCACGTGTTTCAGCTATCCACCGGCCTGCCCTGGGACATGATGGCCGCTTCGCGCGGGTTGTCGCTGGCGGCGGCCCAGCACATCGTCCGCGAGAGCCGTGACGACACGCTTGGCACCGACTGTTCCTGGCCACTGCTGCTATGGGGTCAGGGCAGCTTTACGCTTTCCTACCGCGAGGTGGAAGGCTTAGAGTTTGAAACCCTTGACCGCTATGACGACGAGGTGGCGGCGCTGGGCGGCGCGGAAGCGTGGCTCAACCGCATGGATGCCGACCCGCAGCAGTGGGCCTACCGCCTGCACATGGCCCAGGTGGAGGTGGCGGCGATTGTAGGCGGAGGAATTTAGAACTGAGCGATTGGAGACTGAAGCTGCTTTGTTCAGCTATCGGTCTGGGCTTCAGCCACGCGAAATTGCACTACGTTGCCCTCGGGATCCCATCCATCAAGATGGAGGGCACCACGCCAGCGCCAGGCCGCCTCGGCGGGTTTGAGTCCGCCACCTGTGGCCAGCGCCGCCGCCCGCAGCGCCGCAAAATCCCCCACCAGAAATGAACACTTCATCGGCGTCTCTTCCCGCACAACGAGGGGCGAGGCAATTTCCACCTGGGCCGCTTCCGACACCTGCACAATGCTCACC
>JALONX010000586.1 GCA_025454695.1 Chloroflexaceae bacterium | reverse complement strand
CCGCCCCTGCAAGGTATCGCCATCTATATCTGGATACTTGTTAGAGCGAATCGTGGTTCCCGGAGGGTACTTTGTCTTCAGCTCTTGCAGGTAGGAGCGGAAGGTACTTTCCTGGATGTTATCGAATGTGGTGGCCTTGCGCGAAACGATTTCACCGCTCACCGGGTCATATGAGTCCAGGCGTTTTCCGTTTTGTAGATGCACTTCGTTGTAGTCATACGCTGAGGCCCGGCTACGGTTGAACGCATTCCCGCGCTCAAGATTGGTGTAAAACTCGCGCCGTTCTAGCCAATCCGCCCGGTCGCGGGGTGTGTCTCCGGCCCCTTGTTTGCGGGCAACGTAGTCCTGATAGGCCATTTCCAGGCTGTCGTCATCGAAGGTGCCGTCGGCTTTGTAGCTGGCTGTACACGGTTGCACAGCTGGCATCGCCATCCAGCGTCCACCGCCGCCACCGCCCCCAATTCTACATGGCACCCAGTCGGGCAAATCGTCCGAGCGACGGGCTGCATCGGCCACATCGTCGCCCCGCCGAAATGCATCGGCCACGTCGTCGCCATAGCGCAGAAAGCGCACCTCGTTGAGACCAACGATGCCCAGCAACCCGGCCCAGCGCCAGTGGCCCAGATCTTCGCCCGTCACCAGGTCTCTGCCGGTGAAGACTTCGATAAACCCCTTGATCTCGCCGACGATGGGAATCACGTCAAGCGCGACGGAGCCGCCCTGCTGTACCGCGCTTGGCCCATTGTTGGTCGGGGCGGGTGCCGGGGTAACTGGGGTGCCATTGGGCTGGCTGCCGGGCCTCGTTCCACCAGGTGGCACGCTGCCAACCGGGCTGCCCCCGCTGCCGCAGCCCATGCCGGTGATATTACACACATAGACCTGCACCAGGCTGTTGCCAATTACGCCACCCTTGGCCCGCAGCACCAGCACCAGCCCCAGAATGAGCAGGGCCACCGCCATGGCCAGGCCCGCCATTTCCACCGTGCTGGAACCTTGTTGCCGCTGCCGAAGCAGGGGTCGAACGTCCATCGTGCGCTCCTTACCATGTGAACACTCTGCCAAAACAGACTCTCTGCCCTTCACGGGAAGGAGCCTCGCTACAACACAGCCTAGCAGCCAGCATGGCCTATGTGAAGAGGAAGGTTGTAAATAGTTTGTAACATTTTTTACAAGGCCACCTCAAAGTGTACCTGCGGTGATGGATTGGGGATGGTTTCGCTGACCCAAATAATTTTTGTTGATTTGTGGCGATGCCGCAATCGCAAACCAACAAAACATCTGGTTTTGGACTCGACCTCGTTAATGTTAACTTTAATGTTAACTTTGCCCAACATGTTCATACTAGCGCGATAAGAACAAGTGTGCTATAATCAGGTTGCCGCACCAGCGGCACTGGGACGAGTATGTACACAGCACCTTGTGTTGAAGGAGTGACACGATGATCGGGCGGAACAAGATTAGCGTGGTGCAGGAAGCGGCGACCTTGCAGTATGCCAATGGCAAAAGCGTGGCCCGCGCAACTATCGGAACGGGGCGGTTTGCGCCATTGGTCGGCTTTCATGTGGAAGTGGGCAAGGATGCCGAGGTAGACGAGGCCATGCGGGTGGCGAAGGTGGCGCAGATCGAAATTAAGCACCAGCGCCAGGGCGGGGCCGAGATTGTAAAACATTGGCATCTCGGTGAGTCGGTGCGGTTTTACCCCGTCACGAGCGGCCCGGTTGCGACATCAGTTGCTGGGAGTTTGGGCCGCAATGCCGCTGCCACCGCCGAGGCGGGCATTGGTATGCGCTGGGGTAATGGCGAGCGCAGCAAAATGGCGCTACGCGGCTATCTTGATCCGCTGGCGCGCGTTGGTTTTACCCGCCTGTTTCAGTTCTCCGTCAAGTCACGTATGACGGACGAACTGCTGAAAGCATTGCTCGATCATGGACGTGTCTGCGAGGCCGCTGATCATCTCATTGATCGTGGCCGCCATCCCGAGGTGGTGACGTTTCACGAGATTGCATTGGTGCTTGGGCCGGGCGAGGAGCAGGAGTGGGGCAAGGGCGACACCGCAACGGTTGTGCCCTTCATCAGCCAGCATCCAGTGGGCGAGATTGACGCCGAATATTTGCGCGGCGTCTGGCGGCCTGACCCGGTGCATGCGGCGGCATTGCGCGACTGGGACAGCATTCAAGCGTGGGCGCAGGAATACGCCACGGTGAGCGAGGAGTATCAGCCCCGCCAGCCGGAAGAGGTCTCCGCCAACGGCAACGGCAGCTATGAAGACGTGTTGTAAACAGTGAGTGCTGAACGCTGAGCGCTGAGCGAGGAGGTACGTACCCAATACGTAGCCTTCTCGCTTATTGTTGAGCGTTTCTTCTACCCCCACCGATTGCCAACTGGGGGATGTGCTAGTTAAATCGTAGATGGCTTTGGAACGCGATAGTTGAACAACTGACACGGTGGGCTGTTTTCCGCATACCGCATTCTAATGAGTTGAAAAATCAACTAGCACATTCCCCAACTGCTAACTGCCAACTGCGCAACTGCTAACCGCCATTTTCTGGAACGTTTCTTGCATTCCTGATCGCAGCCAACGTTTATTCCTGGTGCGAAAGGGTCTGCACAGTGATACGAGAACCAGATGGCGCGAACCGTAACTCGCCGCCACCGCCGCCGAACCACCTGCCGAACATGTCGCCGAATGGCCAACGCCCCCGCCCGCCCGGCCCGGAGGAGGGCCGTGGCGCAACCGCGACGAGCGGTGACAACGAGCGCGGCAAACAGGCCGATCCACGGCAGATTATGCGGACGCCGCGCTTCTGGATCACGCTGCTGGTGTTGCTGGGGCTGAACTGGCTGATTGTACCGCTGCTCTTCCCCGAACCGCAAGACCGGCTGCCAGTCTCTTATACTTTTTTCAAAGAGCAGGTAGCCGCTGGCAATGTTGCTGAAATCACCAGCCGGGGTGAGGCGATTCAAGGCAACTTCCGCCAGCCCGTGGCCGACCCCAACCCGCAAGAGGGCCAGGAACCGCGCACCTTCACTGAGTTTTCCACCCAGAGTCCCGCCTTTGCCACCGACCCGACGATTCTGCCGCTGCTGGAACAGAATAATGTGCAGATCACCTCGCGCCCGCTGGAAGAACCCCGCTCGCTCTTTCTGAATATTCTGCTCTCGTTTGGGCCAGCCCTCCTGCTCATCGGCGTGTTTATCTGGCTGAACGCCCGGCTGGCCCGCTCGGCGAGTGGGGCTGGCGGCATCTTCTCCATCGGGCGCAGCCGGGCCAAACGCTACGAGCCAGACGGCGATGCCCAGCGTATCACCTTTGCCGATGTGGCCGGGATTGACGAGGTGGAGCAGGAGCTGGCCGAGATTGTGGACTTCCTCAAGCAGCCCCAGAAATATCAGCGCCTCGGCGGCAGCATCCCCAAGGGTGTGCTGCTGGTTGGTGCGCCGGGCACGGGCAAAACGCTGCTGGCGCGGGCCGTGGCGGGCGAGGCGGGTGTACCGTTTTTTAGCATGAGCGGTTCTGAGTTTATTGAAATGGTTGTCGGCGTGGGTGCGGCCCGTGTGCGCGACCTGTTTACCCAGGCCCGTCAGGCGGCTCCGGCGATCATCTTTGTAGACGAGCTGGATGCGATTGGGCGGCGGCGCGGCGGCGGCAATGCCATTGGTGGCAACGACGAGCGCGAGCAGACCCTGAACCAGCTGCTGATCGAGATGGACGGCTTCGACTCGCGCCAGGCGGTGATTGTGCTGGCGGCCACCAACCGCTCCGATGTGCTTGACCCGGCCCTGCTTCGTCCAGGCCGCTTCGACCGCCGGGTGACCGTGCAGCCGCCGGACAAGGCGGGGCGGGCCGCCATTCTGCGGGTGCATACGCGGGGCGTGCCGCTGGCCCCTGGCACCGAGCTGAACGAGATCGCCGCTGAGACGCCGGGGCTGGTGGGTGCCGACCTGCGCAACCTGGTGAATGAGGCGGCCCTGCTGGCAGCCCGCAAAGGTAAAAACCAGGTCACAACCGACGACTTTTCTGAGGCACTGGAGAAGATCGCCCTTGGTGCCGAGCGGCGACTGGCGCTCAACCCGGCAGACCGGCGGCGGGTGGCCTACCACGAGGCGGGCCATGCGCTGCTGGGGCTGCTCCAGCCCGAGGGCGACCCGGTGCGCCGCGTCACGGTTATTCCCCGTGGCCAGGCCCTGGGCGTCACGCTCTCGGTGCCGGAAGACGACCGCTACAACTACGATGAAGCCTATCTGCGCGCCCGCATTGTCAACGCCCTGGGCGGGCGGGCCGCTGAGCAGGTGATCTATGGCACGCCGACGACCGGCGCAGAGAACGACATCAAGCAAGTGACCGACCTGGCCCGGGCCATGGTGACGCGCTTCGGCATGAGCGAGGAGATCGGCCTGATCGCCCTAAGCGGTACCAACGAGGGCAACTTCCTCGAAACTGGCTTTGCAGGCGGCGCGAGCCGACCCTACAGCGAGGCCACAGCGGAGGCGGTGGATGCAGCGGTGCGACGCATCATTGACGAGTGCTATGACAAAGCCATTCGTTTTCGACGAATGCATTTCTTCCGTGTAAGTCACAAAACACAAA
>JALONX010000034.1 GCA_025454695.1 Chloroflexaceae bacterium | reverse complement strand
ACTGGGGCCTGACGCCCCAGACCCCCGCATGTGACTCAGGTGGCGATGGTGTAGCTTGTGGTTCATGCCTTCCCTGTTTCCCATGTACGTCGGGCCATCGCAGGCCATATTTCAGGTAGGGCCACAGATATTGATCTGCGACTCACACCATCAGATAGAGAGTGAGGACTCACCTGCTCGGCAGCCCGGAGGCATGCGCCACGAGCCGTTCGCACGGTACGAGCGTCCTTTTGCGACGCTCCTGGTAGCTGCACGCGACAGCATGGCTGTTGCACTCCTCGTTCCTCGTTCCTCGTTCCTCGTTTGGGCTATAGCGGCGGCAGCGCCCCCAGCATATCCCGGTCACTGATCAGCCGATCTTCCAGGTTGAACGGATAGGGCGCTTCCAGGTAGGTTTCGCTCAAGTAGTTTGCGCCGAGCAGGTGGGGCAGGAAGCGAGCGCTCTCGCCCAGCACTGTGTCCAGCCCTAGCCGGGCCTCGCCCACTCGGAACATATCCCAGTAGCGTTTGATGTCACAGGCGGTGTGGGCGGGCTTCTCCAGTTCAGCAATCCGCGTCACCATGGCCAGGTCGTCGGCAGAAAGGTCGTGCGGCACCAGCAGGGTGAAGCGGTGGGCACTCTCGCGCACCACCACCGGATCGAGGGGGTTGCGACTCGCGCCAGGGTCGCTGGCATCGCCAAAGGCTAGTCCACCAATGCCACGGGTGCGGAAGCGCTCCACCAGCCGCAGGCGACCCATCTGGCAGCGCGGGTCGAACAGACTCAGGTCGGGCTGTTCGGACAGGTAGAGCTGCACCGCTGCCAGCAGCCCGGCCACTGTCCCGCGCATGCGGAAGAGACGGTCGGCGTGACGCAGAAAGAAGCGCCGCCGGTTCTCGTTACCCTCGCGGCTCCAGAGCGGGTCAAAGGCGACGCCAAGCCAGCAGGCCAGCCAGTCCAGCGCATCGGGTGGCACGGTGCGAGCATCGAAGAGGACGGCAACATGCTGGATTTTTTCCTCGATGCTGGTAAACGTCCCTTCAAAATTGGCCAGAAAGCGCTCGATAAACGAGGCCGCCACCGGCTCCTCGCGGTAGATCGCGGGCAGGTAGTGTTCCGAATAGGAGAAACGCCGGAACCAGGCCCGGAGCGCCCGCAAGGCCGGGGTGGTGCGCCCGCTGCCCCGGATCGTCAGTTCGAGTTGAATGTAGCGCCCGCGCACTTCCTGGAAAAGTAGTTCCCATGTGCCCGTCCGCTCCAGTTCCTCCGGCGGCTCGTTGCGGCGGTCAGCCCAGGGATCGTAGTAGGGCAGCTCTGCGCCGTCGCCGCGCATGTAGGGCGTGGGCTGGGGCAGCCAGCCCGTTTGCGGCAGCAGGGCCGGGTCGTCGGCGGCGCGGGCACGCACCTGCACGGCGCTGCCAGGCGGTATCTGGGCGTCCAGCAGCAGCCGGTGCCAGACACAGCCGGGAATCTGGCTGTCAAAGGTCTGGCCCGGCAGATCATCGTCGTCGGGCAGGGGCGTGGTCAGCACGGCCACCTGTTCATAGTTACACTCCACAAATGGCACCAACGGCACCCAGCGGTCGGCAAAATCATAGAAAACCAGCCCTGCTGCTGCCACCAGCGCCTTGCCGCCCCAGCGCCGCAGCGGCAGATAGTCGTCGGTGGCGGCTGGCACGAGCAGCGGCGGTGTGGTTGCGTTCCAGGCCGTCGTTTCCAGCGTGAAGGCAAACACCTGGTTGCCGCCAATGTCGGCCACGTAGACCACATGCTGGCCTGTATCCGTTGTTTCGGCTTCGTGGGTTCCGCCGCAGCCACAATCGCAATTGCTGCCGTGGGCCGTCGGCGTTTGCGCCACCGGCGGCAGGTAGGCCATGTCGTGGCCCAGCACCGAGTAGGGGCGGCTGCCGCTGCGCAACACGCTATCGTCGGCCACGGTAACGGCGTTTTCCAGGCTGTAGCTGGCCAGCAACAGGCCCGCCCGGTAGACCAGGATGCGCGAGTAGCCCCGCCCCGGCCCCGGCTCTGGCGTGTCGAGAATCAACACACTGCCTGCCGGGCCAACCTCAATGCTCAGCGGATTGAACGAATCGCCCGCCATGCCGCTGAGCGGGTAGCCGTGGGGCTGCACGGGGCGCGGCTCCACACGGCGGGGCAATTCCCGATCCGTCGGTTGAAAGACCGAACGCTGCTCCTGGCCAAGGTCGGCCAGCAGGCGGAAGTGTGCATCCAGCGCCCAGTAGGTCTGGTTGGTGCGGTCAAGCAACAGCACGCCACCATCTGGCGTCGGTGCGATGTCCCACGGCGCAAACGGCGTTGTGTCTGGCCAGCGCAACAGCAGCGGCGCACCGCCACCATGCAGATCGAAGACGAGCAGCCCGCGCTGGCTCAGGTCGCCTACCACCATGTAGTGTTGGGTGGTGACGGCCAGCCCGGCCAGCTGGCGTAGCGGCGGCGGAGTCGGCTCACAACTGGCGAAACTGCCGTCGGTGGGCGCTTCGCACGCGGTGGGTTCGGCGGGCGGTAGCCAGTAGGGGCGCGAGCGTTGTTCGCCGTTGGGTAGCCAGCGCAGGCCGCTGCGGTTGGCGTCAATCCAGTACCAGTTGCCGTAGCGGTCGCGGCCCGCGCCCCGGCGCACCCCAGGGGCCAGCGGCGGGCTGGGGCGCGGCGGGCGGAAGAGCGTGGGCCGCACGGCCAGGCGCAGGCTCTGGCTGGCGCAATCCCATTCCAGGGCGGGCGCGGGCGGCGACGCGCCGTTGTCGCTCCAGGTGCAGCGCTCCCAGTCGTCACGCCCATGCAGCAGATGAAAAGTTGTCTGGTTAACGTCCACGGCGTTTCCGTATTGCAGATTGCAGATTGCAGATTGACCGATGACAAGCTGGCTGGAACTACGTATTAACGTGAGTTCGAGATAGGTCGTTCTTTTCTTCGTTGCCGAACGCTAAATTTTTAGTCGCGCCAACTGACGTACCGTTACGACCCGCGTCATCCATCGTGATGGTTAAGATATACGTTCTCAGCAGCCCGGAGGCATGCGCCACGAGCCGTCAGCACGGTACGTGAGTGCGTTTGGGGTTCCAAGGGGCGTTGCCCTTGCCTGCCCTTAGCCTGTGGAAGGGGCCGGGGGTGCAGGGGGCCGGGTGGCCCCTTGCCGCCCGCCGCGTAGGCGAAAGCAAATTCCTCACCCCTATGTACGTCCAAAACCGTAAATACTTTTTCAGGTCATCACACAAGACACAGTACTGTTCTAACATTTCCTCGGCAACACCGGCACCGGGAAGGTCTTGTTGCCGGGCGCGGGCGACTGGCCCAGCAGCGCCGCCGGGTCTTCCGGGTTGCCTTCAGTCACGCTCACGCCCACCAGGTAGGGCAGTTGCAGCCCCTCCATGGCGATGCGTTCCACATCGGTGGCCAGCGTGCCATCGGGGCGGCGCACCGCCAGCCGGATGCCGTTGACATAGCGCACCCCGGCGACGCGGGTGACGGTGGCTTCCAGGTCTTGCTGGCGCACCTCAACCCCCAGCGGCCAGCCCACACCCTGCGCTGGCGCACACGGGTCGGTGGCTTCGGGGCTGCACGGGTCGCTGACCCCGCCGGGCACGGGCGGGCCGCCAATCAGCGGCGAAAGATAGTCGCGCAGGGCGCTTTGAATGTCCTGCCGCACCAGTTCGCGCAGGCGGCCCGGCGCAAATTGCACCCCCACCGAGGCCCAGATTGGCACATACGCTGCGCCGCGCACATAGATTTCGGTCGTCACCAGGCGACGCGAGTCGAGCCAGGCGCAGATGGCGTTGAGGAACATGCGGTCGGCCTGGGGCGCGTTGGGCTGGCCCTGGTCGTAGCGCGGAATGGCTAGCAGCGTGACCGTGCCGGGCCAGTTGGCGGCTGGCCCGCCGGGCACAAAGGCATCGGGGTTGAAGAGCGGCAGCACCTCCACCCGGCCCACCTCCACCCCCGGTGTGCGGCGGGCAATGTCGCGGAAGTCCTCGCCGGTCACCAGGCGGTCGCGGTGGCGAATGTAGCGCGGAATGTTGCGCTCACCGGCGGCCACATCTTCGCCTGCGTCTGCGCCCCAGGTGGGCAGAGGATTCAACACGCTGTAGCCTGCGGGCAGGGCGGGGCTTTTGTTGATGGTCTTGATCGCCACCGCGCCCGCCGGGCCACCGCCATACTCGTAGCTGGCCCGCATGGCCGCCCCCAGCGGTGGGCGCTTGCCCCGCAGGCCGTCGCCAAATTGCACCACGCCCGACTCAGG
Source organism: Chloroflexaceae bacterium (assembly GCA_025454695.1). Taxonomy (GTDB): domain Bacteria; phylum Chloroflexota; class Chloroflexia; order Chloroflexales; family Chloroflexaceae; genus JALONX01. The sequence goes on along the minus strand of JALONX010000034.1, from coordinate 12,112 downwards.
ATCGATCTGGTAAACCTGGTCGTTGGGGCGGGCGGCAAACAGGTCGTCGGTGGGCTGCCAGACCTGCCAGTTGCCGTTGCTGTCCTGGATTTCTAACACCAGGCTGGGCTTTGGGGCGCTGGTGCCGTCGGCAGCAGGTTCAACAATAATTGGCGTGTTGGCCAGGCGCAGGCGCTGGTCGGGCGTGCCCGTACCCACGCCCAGGCGCTCGTTGGTCACCGGCAGGGCCTGAATGACGCGAGCCGCGTTGACGCCAACCCAGCTCAATCGGGCCTGCTGGGCCGGGGCGGCGTTGCTGGCGGCTGGCTCGGTGGCCTGTCCTGAATGGACGGATTCGGGCAGGCGCAGGCGCAGCCAGCCCACAATCCGGGCGGCCAGTTTCTTGTCTTCCACCAACGGCGGGTAGTCGCCGGTGCCGTCTTCCACCGGGTCAAAGTTTAGCTTTTCGTAGCTAAAGCGCGATAATTTTTCGTAGCCGGGCAGCTGCAGCTGCACAATGCCCGGCCCATCGAGTACGTTTTCGGCGTAGCTGATCTCCAGCCGCTCGTAGATGGCGGGCATGTACTGATTTTCAGCCTGGGCATCGGGAACAAGCAGTTCAAACACCAGGCCGGGATCGGCGACCGTTTGGGGCGCGTAGCTCTGCGGCAGCAGGGTGCGGGCGGCACATGTCGGGTCGGGGTAGATGCCCAGCGTCAAGGTTTGCCCGGCCAGGGCCGCCTGCACATCGCTCACGGCCCGCCCTTCCTGGCCCACCAGCGCCACCCACAGCGAGCGATCCAGGGTGCCGTTGAGGCTGTCGGCCAGTTCGACGGCGGGCAGAGGCTTGCCGATCTCAGGCGCGTCGAGCGGCATGGTTTTGTAAAAGCTCAAGTCGCCGGTGCTGACGCTCTGCTCGTCGCCAAGAAAGGACTCATACAGCAGCTTGTACTGGGCCAGCTGGGCCTCGTCCAGGTTCTGAGGCTTTTTGTAAAACACAGCGGACTCAATTGGCAACACGCAGACGGCGGTGCGGGTGCGGAAGGGCACCTGCCCGGCCCGCACTTCCACGCCCACATCAAAGGGCAGGGCCTGCACGGGGCCGCGCTCGTTGCGAAAAACCACCAGGCCCTGGCCAGGGGTGGCGGGCAGCAGGCCCATGCCCAGCAGGGTGAGGAATTTGGTGCGGTTGGCCTCGGGAATGCGGTTGCTGCGGTAGAGCAGGTTTTCGGTGAGAAAGGCAAACAGCTGCACCAGCGTAATGCCGGGGTCGCTCTCGTTGAAGTTCGTCCACTCCGGCGTATGCACAGGGATGCGCGCCCGCGCCTCGGCTACGAGTTGCTCAAAATTACGGTCGTCAAGTTGTGGGATTTGTAGTGGCATTGCTGTTTCCTACTCTTTACGCCTGCAACGCCAACGTCAGCCCCAGCCGTTCGCGGCGTTGGGTTGCCACCAGGGTATAGACGATGGTGATGTCCACGGCCCGCTCGTCCTCGGCGCTTACCTGCACGCGCACATCGTCAAGCTGCACGCGGGGTTCCCAGCGGGTGATGGCCCGCTTGATCTCCTCCTGGATCAGGCGCAGGGTGCTGATGTCGTTTGGTTCGTAGAGATAGCGATCCAGCCCGCAGCCGAAATCCGGGCGTAGCAGCCGCTCGCCGGGGCGGGTGCGCAGGATAATCGCAATCGACTCGCGCACATTCAGCTCGCCATTCGACCAGACCAGCTGGCCGTTGGGCGCAACGCGGGGCGGAAACCCGATGCCCCGCCCGTAGAGATCAGCAAAATCAGCCATCACACGCACCTTTCCTCGCTGCCGGGGACGCAGAGGACGCAAAGAATAATGAACGTTCGTTCGAGATACAGACCATGTGCTTCGTGCTACTACAAGCTATGGGCACTGCGGTGCGTTTGCGGGCGCTGCGCCCCGCGCCCCGCCCAAAGGGGCTGGCCCCTTTGGAAACCCCGTTGGGGCCTAACGCCCCAAACCCCCGTAGGTGACACCTGTGGGCGCGACACGTTTGTTGACACATGCCCTCCCTATTTCCCATGTAATTCGGACTGTTGTACACCAGATGTTTAGCAGCGCTGCTGAGACTCACGCCCTCGGCTGCCCGGAGGCATGCGCCACGAGCCGCCTGCACGCCAGGTGCGTACCTTCGGGGTTCCAAGGGGCGCTGCCCCTGGCCGGGGGTGCAGGGGGCCGGGTGGCCCCTTGCCGCCCGCCGCGTAGGCGAAACCAATAGATGAATTGCGATAAACACCAGAATGATGCCCTTCTTTTATTTCGATTTCAAGTTACATAGTCAAGTTCTCTCGGCGTCCTTGGCAGGCTCGGCGGTGAACATGAGTCTCATTTTTTCTTCGGGATGGGGAAGCAGATCTTTAAGAACGGCAGCCACCAGAAGATAAAGTTCAGCGCAATCAAAAAGATAAACATCACGATAAAGGCGACCAGAAAGATGATCTGGAGCGAAAAGGAGCAAATCATGCCAAGGGTGAAGCCACCGCCCGCCCCCAGATCGTCGCCATCGAGCAGGCCCTTATGCACCTGGCCCATCAGCTTGCGCAGCTCAGGTGACATCTCCAGGCCCACGCCCTTTTTGTAGTTGCGCAGGTCGCGGGGCTTGATGCTGGGTAACTCAATGCGGATGTGGCGAGCGGGCGCGTCCGGGTCGTAGAACTTAGCAAAGATGACCGGAATGCTGGCGTCGCTCAGCACCGGGCAGCATGGCGGGTGTTCGTAGGCCAGCCGCAACACCAACACATCCTCGCCCTGCTCGGCCTGGGGCACCACCTGGTCGCGCAGCAGGCCGAGCCGTTCGTCGCTGGGCGTGGGCACCCATGGCGTGCCAGCAGGCCGGGCGTTTTTCTCCTCGTCCAGCGCGTCTTTGAAGGCGCTTGCCAGGCTTGCCAGGCTGCCCGCGTTTTGCCCGGTCAGGTTCAGGTCATACTGGGTGACCAGCGTGTTAAAGGTTGAGTCGGAAACGGGCGGCACGCCGGGCTTGTTTTGCACCAGTTGCAGGTGCGGTTTGAGGCCATCCAGCACCTTCGGTAGGCCATCGGCGCTGCCAATACGGGCATTTTTGATGTTGTTCAGCGCATCGAAAAGGGCCTTGCGGTTGCCCGCCAGCGTGCTGCCATCACCGCCGAGGGCGGCATAGACGCCGGGCAGGTTGGCTTGAATCACGTCCAACATGTCCAGCAGCAGGTAGAGCGAAAAGGTCTTGCGGGTGGCATCGTCCGGCGGCGTGTCGGCGTCGCCTGTGCCCGTTACCGGGTTGACATACAGCCCGCGCCAGGGGTTGATGATGCGGTCGTCCACGTCGTCTTTGCGCGGGTCGTGGCCCGGTTCATCGGTCAGCACCTGGTTCACAAACTCTTGAAACGCCAGGGTCGGGTCGGTGTTGAGGGCGGGCGGGGTGCGCTGGGCATATTTTTCGCGGTTGCCCACCGGCACATAGCCGTAGTAGACCGTGCGCCCGCCACAGCAACTCAACCCAAAAGCGTCGGCAAAGGTGCTGCTGCCCCCTTCGTGGGCGGCGCAGGCGGCCACATGGTGCAGCGGCAGGCGCTCCTCCTCGGCGTGCAGCGTGCGCGGGTTGGCCAGGCTGTGCCAGCCCCGTTGCGGCCCGCTGTCCACCCATGCCTGTTCCACCTGCTGTCCCTGGGCATTGGTTTGCAGGCGGCGCACCACAAAGCTAGCCTTTTCGCCACTGGCACGGGCCACCGTCCGGTCGGGCAGGCTGATCTGGCGGCAGACCAGCGAGCCGGTGACGAGATAGTAGCGCCCGTGGGCGGGCTGAAACAGCCGGGTGGGCGTGGCGCGGGGCGGCAGGGCGCGGCGGGCCAGGTCGGCGGGCGTCTCGCCGGGGCGCTGGCCGTCCATCAGAGCCAGAAAATCCGGCAGGAAGCTATCCCCTTCCCATGCGGTCAGGGTTGGCTGCCGCCCGGCAAGGCCGTTGATGCTGCCGATTGTCCAGGTTGGCGCTGGCGTGCGCCATTCAATGGTGGTGGACATAGATTTGCATTGACGATTGACGTTGCCCGTAAGGGCGGCGCGAAGCGCTTTTGACGATTGACGATTGGCGATTGACGATTGACGATCTTTCAGTGCGCTGTGTTTGCGGGCGCTGCGCCCCGCATCCCTGTGACGAGTAGTAGCCCAATCACGCTCTCATTTGCGGGCGGGGTGCGGGGCGCAGCGCCCAAAGGGGCTAACCCCTCTGGACTCCCCACTGGGGCCTAACGCCCCAGACCCCCGTAGGTGACACCTGTGGCCGCGACAGGTTTGTTGGCACATGCCTTCCCTATTTCCCATGTACTTTGGGCCATTGCATGCTAGATTTCTGACAGTGCAATGTAATGTTGAGCTGAGGCTCACGCCATCAGACATATGGCGAGGACTCATGCCCTCGGCAGCCCGGAGGCATGCGCCACGAACTACTTGTGGCAACCCCCACGAACTACTTGTGGCAACCCCCACGCCCTGCAAGCGACACAACCGCCCGCCGCGCAGGCGTAACAGCATAATCTTTCACCAGATATTGCCTGCTCCCGGCGTATAGCTCGCCCCCACCACCGTACTGGCGATCAGCGTGTCGCACTGCACCACGCCACTAAAGCGGGACATGCCTGCGTTGACCGTCACCATACCTGCGCTCACCTCCACGGTGGCCGCATTGACGGTGACTTTGGCGGCGGCGGTGATGGTGATGCCCGCTGTTTCCAGTTTGACCGAGTTGCCGTTGCTGTCCACAATCTCCACCGCGCCGGGGCCATCTTTGAGCGTGACGCGCTGACCGCCGGGCGTTTCCAGAATCAACTGCTCCTGACCGTCGCTATCGTCAAGCGTGACCTTCACGCCGTTGCGCGACCGAATCACCTTGTGCAGATTGCGCCCGCCGCCGTCCATCGTTTCGGGTGGCGCATCGCGACCATTCCAGAGCGCCCCAACCACATAGGGCTGGCGCGGGTTGCCGCCTTCAAAGGCCACCAGCACCTCATCATCCACATCGGGAATAAACCATGTGCCCCGATTGTTGCCCGCCATCAGCGTGGCTAGCCGCGCCCAGGCTTCGTAGCCCTGCCCACCAGCGTCAGGCGACCAGGGTAGCTGTACCCGCACGCGGCCCTGGCCATCAGGGTCGTTGATGTCGGTAACCAGCGCCGGGTAGACGCCGTAGAACAGCCCGCCTGGCCCGCTGGCAGCGCGTTCAAAATCCAGGTCGGGGATCATCAGCTGCTCCTTCCAATGCCGGGCCGCTCCAGGTCAAATTCGGTGCGGAAGCCGGAAGCGAGGTCGTAGGTGTGGCGCACCCGCACCACGGTGTAGCTGCCATCAAACATGCTCCCCAACCGACTCAGGGTGAGCGAACTACCCACCCGCAGGGCCGGAATGCCCTCCGCCAGGCCCGTGCCGGTGACGAAGCGCCGCGCCCGTTCGCGGTAGCGGCTCTCGGCCATGGTGCGGGCTTCGCTCGTGGTGAGCGGCACCGTATGCACCACCCGCGCTCGTCGTTCGCCAAAGGCCTGGGCCAGCAGCGAACCGCCGCTGCTGTCACCGTTGAGTTCGGCGCTTACGGCGGCTTCGGCGGCTGTTTCGGCAATCGCCGTTTTGCTGGCCACGTCCCAGCCGCTCACACCCAGTTCGGTACACTGCTCGCTCAGGTCGGCCCGCACGCTAAACGAAAGCAGATCAACGCCATAGGCCAGCGTCACCGTGTCATTGCCCCGGTCGGGCCGAGCGGCCACATGCAGCGTGGTCTCATCTAGCCAGACTTCGCCGCCGCAGGCCCGCGCCCGTTCGCGGATAAAGGCCAGGTCGCTCAGGTTTACCTGGGCCACCACCCGGTGCGTTGGCCCCGGCAGGTTCACATCGGGGCTGAGGCTGTGGTCGCGGGCAATCTGCTCGATGATGTCGGCGTCGCTGCTGTCTTCAAAGCTGCGGGTGCGCCGGGTCATACGCAGGTCTTGCAGGCGGTCTTCGGCCAGCACCGTGATGTGCGGGTTGTTGCCCTGCATATATTCGGCTTCCAATGCGCTGATGCGCCCGCTAAACACGCGGCGGCTGGCGTTGGGCGGGCCGAACTCTAGCCCAAAGGCTTTGCCAAAGTCGAGCCGCGCCCGGTCAAAGTAGAGATAGTCGAGCCGGTTGTTGCGGGGGCCGAAGTTGTTAAAACGGGCCTCGCAGCGAAACAGCCCGGCGCTGCTCTCCTCTACCATGGCCGCCACGAGATCCGCGCCCAGGGCCGAGTCGGGCTGGTTATCGAGCAATACAGTTGGGCGGGCAATGTAGGCAGTGGGCATGGCTACCTCAAATCAAAAATGCGTAATGCGCAATGCGTAATTTAAATTCATCGTTTATCGCTCGTCAATCCGCTCGTAGGCGGGCACGGCGCTGTTCAATAAAGCGAGTGAGTCGCTCCACATCCGCCGGGTTCAGCGCGGGCAGCTGGGGCGGTTGCTGCTCCGGCGGGGGCTGGCCGTTGGCGGGGGGCGCTTCGGCGGGCAGAATCTCAAATTCATTGATGATGACGGGCATGGCGCACCTTTTTTTTATTTGCCACAGAGGGCACAGAGCGCACAGAGCGTTGTTTTATAGCAGTTTGCACCTTGGTTGAGCCAGTATCATGTGGTTTTTCCGCATACTAGTGCTGTTCCAATCTAGAATCTGCTAGCGGTAAGCAGGTTTTGGAACACGAAACCCACGAAAACGCATGAAACACACAAAATTCAGGGATCTTTCGCGGCTTTCGCATGCTTTCGCGCCCTTCGTGCTCCAAAATGCTTTTGTGTGAGCAATTGCAGAAACCTCCGTGTCCTCTGTGTTCTCTGTGGCCAATGCTGTCGTTTCACGCCCTTCGCGCTCCAAAGTGCCTTTTCGTGAGCAATTGCAGAAACCTCCGTGTCCTCTGTGTTCTCTGTGGCACATGCTGTGGCAAAACGTTACTTCTTCACATTCAAATCCAGCACCGTGCCTGCCTGGAGCTGGCGCGGGTTGTCAATGTTGTTGGCGCTAGCCACGGCCTTCCAGTCCAGCCCGGCGCTGGCGGCCAGCCCCTGCACGCTCTGGCCGGATTGGGCCAGCGTCAGTGGGGTGGTGCCAATCCCGGCACTGGCCGAAACGCCCGCCGACACCCCCACGCCCGCCGACACCCCCACGCCCGCCGATACCCCCACGCCCGCCGAGAACCCGGCGCTGAAGCCAGCTGAGAGGCCCACGCCAATGCCAGCACTGGCCGGGTTGCGCTCCAGGTCTACCTGGTTCATGCTCAGTTGCACGCTAGAGCGCAGTGGCACGCCCTGGTCGGAAAAATAGTCCATCGTCTCGTTGAACGAGGTGATAGTGCCGTAGAAAAGAAAGGTGCCCCAGCTAAAACGTACCGTCGTCGAATTGTTCTGACCGCCGGAACGTAGCAGCGCGGCAATGCGCCCGGTGGTGTTGCGCACATCCTCGCCGTTCTGAGTCGTGTCAAACAGCAGGTCAAAACGGAGCGACCCCTGCGAACTGGTCTGCTGGGCGGCGACATTCTGGCCCTCGCTGCTGCCGGTGGCGTTGCGCCCGCCAGCGGTGCCCACCGCGGCATAGCTCACCGCCAGCGACTGGGGGTTAAACTGCACCACAATTGCCTGATCCTCCAGCGGCCTGGGCTGGGTGTCGGCGCTCATCGGCGTTAATTTTGCTTTTACCAAAGCCATAGTATTTTGCGAGTTACAAGTTACGAGTTACGAGTGAGAACGGTGCTGCGTGCTGCGTGCTGCGTGCATACAGTCCTGAGTGCTGAGTGCTGAGTGCTGAGTTACGCAGTACGAAGTACGCAGTACGTAGCCCTGTCACCCTGTCACCTTGTCAAAGATCGAGGCTGGCGCTCAGGTTGATGCCGCCGCTGACACTGGCGCTGACGCCCAGGCTCACCCCGGCGCTGAGACCTGCGCCGCTGCCGAAGCTCAAGCCAATGCCCTCGCCGCCGGGCGGGCGCACCTCCAGCGCGGTGTAGACCAGCTGCAACTCCTCCACCGCAATCTGGCCGTTCTGGGCGTTGAGGGCCGGGCCACGCAGCTTCACCGGCAGGCATTCGCGCAACACAAAACTCACCTGGGGTGTGCCATCCGCCGCCGAGACTGTGATGAGGCCTTCGGCGCTGCCGTTGCTGCCGGGCTGGCTGGCACTGGTGAACCAGCGCCACAGGTCAAAATTGGCTGTCATACCCCGTTTCAGCGTCAGCTGGCCATATTTCACCGGGCCGACCCGATGCTGCTGCTGAATATTGTTGCCGCCCTCCACAATCGCCTTTGGCTCCATCGTCATTTCCAGGCCATCACATTCGGAAAAAGCCGCGCTGCACAATGGCCCATCTACGGCAGGCGCGGTTAGCACCACCTCAAAACGAAAGGCGGTAAAGGGCGAACCAGTGGTTTCAAAAGCAGGATTTGGCATAATTGAGTTACGAGTTACGAGTTACGAATTACGAGTTATGAGTTATGAGTTATGAGTTACGAGTTACGAGTTACGAGTTATGAGTTATGAGTTACGAGTTACGAGTTATGAGTTACGGGTTACGAGTTACGAGTTACGAGTTACGAGTTACGAGTTATGAGTTATGAGTTATGAGTTACGATTGATAATCACGTTTCACGTTTCACGTTTCACGTTTCACGTTTCACGTTTCACGTTTCACGCATTACGCATCACACTCCACCGCTCTCAGCTCTCAATGACACTCAACAACCCTTCGCCGGAGCGCAGCAGGGTGACGGTGATGAACTCAATCGGGGCGATGGGGGCCACTTTCAGGGCAATGAGAAAGCGGCCATTGTCAATGTCGTTTTGGGTATTTAAGCCCTCGTCAATCACCACCTGGTAGGCGGCCAGTGCGCCACGGGCGGCCAGCAGCCCCAGCAGCCGCTCGAATTCGCCCCGTACCATGCGCCGGAAGCGTTCGTTGTTGCTCTCGAACACGTAGCGCATCCCGCGCCGCAGGGCAAACTTCCGCAGCAGAATGAGCAGACGGCGCACTGCCAGCTGCCAGTAGCTCCGTTCCTGGCTCAGGGTGTGGGCGCTGATCGGTACGAAGCGCCCCGGCTGCTGCTGCACCAGGTTGAGCTGGGCAGGCGCATCGAACAGCTCACCCGCTTCCGCCTCGCTGAGCAGCGGCGTGAGACCAACCACGCCCCGCAGGGCCACCCCGGCGGGGGTAATCCAGGCTCCCCGCTCCCGTTCACGGGCCGCAATCAGGCCGCAGGCGGCCCCATCTGGCGGCGTGGCCCGCAGCGGGGCCAGCTCCGGCGTGGTCGCCTCCGGCTGTTCCAGCCAGGGGTGGTAGGCCGCCACATAGCTCAACGGCACGGCAGAAGGCTGCTCCACCGCGCCATCGAATTGCTGCCGCCAATCGGCCACCTCGCGCCGCCGGGCATGCAGCGGCAGACTCAGCACGCCCGTCACATCGGTTCGCCCCGCACAGAAGCGCACCAGCCCCGCCTGCACCCGCACCAGCCCCGCCATGTCAAACTCGTCTGCTGGGCGGGTCGGGGGCAGTTGGGCCAGTCGCCGCTGGGTCTCCGAGGGTGTGCTGATGGCAATGCGGCTCGCGATGGCATGAATCTGCCACACCTCACCGAACCGCCGCATGGTGAAATCGGTACGCACTTCCACCCCGCTGGCCAACGTCAGGGTGCCCAGAATAGTTGTTTCGCTCACGCTGGCCGCCGAACAGGGCGGCAGATTGACCTGAAAGCCGAGGGCGGCCCCATCCACGCTCAAGGCAGTGGGCAGCCCAAGCTCGGCCAGGCTTGCCCGCAACGAGTCGCTCAGCAGGGCGCGGGCGCTTTCGTCTAGCCCCGGCGAAAGGTCGCCCTGGGTGATGGGCAGCAGAAAGCCATAGAAGCGCCGCACAACCTCGTCTGGCAACAATGTGGGCGGCGGGGGCTGGGCGCAACCCTGAAACTCCGACCAGTCGGGCGCGGGGGCGGGCGGCGGGAGCGGCGGCAACGGGTCAACCGGGATGGGTGCAAGGCGGGCGGGCCAGCCCGGCTGCACCAGGTCAGGCAGCGCCACCACGGCTACTTCCTCAATGCCCCACAAACTGTGCAGCCCCGTCAGGCGCTGGGCGGGCTGGCTCAGGTAGAGCAGCCGCTCCGCCGCGCTTGCCAGGCTGGCCGTCGTCAAACTAGCCAACCGGCTGTCGAGAAACAGCGCCGTTGGGTCAAACGTTTCCAGGCCGTCGCTGGCATCCAGGGCTAGCGGCCCGCTAACGGCGTCGTCATCGGGGAGCAACGCCATCCCCAGCGGCAGGTAGAGCAGCGGCGTGCTGGCTGGTTCCCGCAACAAGGTGGAACGGCCCGCAGGCTGGCTGAAGGGCGGCCCGGCCTCGTTCACCTCATCGCGCCAATGGCACATGGCACTTGTCCAGTCGCCCGTCCCTGGCCCAAAGCTCAGCTCATCGAAGCGTTCACGAGTCTGTTCGCCTTCACGCAGCCGCAAGGCGAAACGCAACCGTTCCACATGCACGGGCACACCATGCGGCAGCGGTTGAAGCTGCGCCGGAAGCGGCGCAAAATCACCTGGTGGCGGCAGCTGAGCCGGGGCGCAGAGCGTCGCCCGAGCCAGCGTTGCCGCCACTGCCACGCCGCTGGTGGTGCCAACGGGCGTACTCGGCCCGCTGACGCTTTGCACCAGCCCGTAAACCGTTTCGCCCGTGGCAAACTGAAGCCGCAACAGGTCGCCCGCATGCAGCAGGGCCGGGGTGGGCAGATCGAAGGTCAATACCACTGGTTCACTGCCCGCCGGGTTCAGGCTGCCCGCCACCAGCTTCAACGGCAGGGCCAGCAACTGCGTCCACACCGTCAGCCGTTCGGCCCAGCGTCCCACCCAGGCCGCTTCGGCAATCGCGGGCGCAAGCGTCTGGTCGGCCTGGAGCGCCACCAGACCCGGCAGCCGGAAGCGGGCACGCCGGGCAGTTGCGCCCGCAACCCGCACCGCGTAGCAGCGCCGCCCGCCATTATCAAAAAAGGCGCGCACGGCGGTGGGCAGCGCGGCATAGAGCGGGCGACCACCAACCCGCGCCACCGCCAGGTCACCGCCGAAGACCGCCGCGTACTGGCCGCTATCTTCCAGCGCCACTGGCGTGTGGAGCGGGCCACGCTCGGCAAAGCCGACAAACCCGGCCACATCCAGCCGCAGCGGCGCTTCCAGCGCTGGCAACGGCGTATTGACGACCACACCCGGCAGTCGTCCTTTGTAGCGCAGGCTGGTGGTCATTCAATTGCCAGGTCTTCAACCGAAAGGGTCAGCTCTTCCACCGCCACATCGGTGCCGGTTTTGCCATTCAGCGACGGGCCAGTGTATTTGATCGGGCGGGCGTTGGTGAGCTTCCAGGTCATCACCACGTTGGCACCCGACTCGTCGCGCAGCTGGATGGTGATGTTGCGTTTTACCGTCTGGCTGCCTTCGCGAGTCTCTTTAATCCACTGGAACAGGTCGAGTGCGCCCATCAGCCCCCGTTTCAGCGTGATGTCGCCCACCTTGTACATGGTGTTGATCTTGCGTACATGGTTGACCTTCTCGTTGCCATTGCGGTATTCGGCGCTCATCACCTCAATGTTGAGGCCGGAAACCTCCTGAAAGCCCGCCTTGATGCTATTGGTGTCGCCGGTGCCCAGGTCTACCAGAAAATTGAAGGCACCGTAGGGATTGTCGCGCTCAGTTGCCACGGGTTGCTCCTTTAACTACGGGCCGTGGCGGTCCACTGGCCGATGCGGAAGATCACAAACTCGGCGGGGCGCACCGCTGCCACCCCGATCAGGCAGACCAGTCGCCCGTTGTCAATGTCGTTCTGGGTCATGGTCGAGAGGTCGCAGCGCACGAAGAAGGCCTGTTCTGGCTTGTCGCCCATCAGTGCGCCCATCTTCCATTCGTTGTAAAGAAAATCCTCAATGGTGCGACGGACGTTGTCCCACAGCGGGCGGCTGTTGTTCTCAAACACGGCCCACTGGGTGCCACGGTCAATCGAGCGCTCTAGATAGGCAAAATAGCGCCGCAGATTGAGGTACTTCCACTCCGGGTCGTCGCTGATGGTACGGGCACCCCAGAGCAGGTAGCCCCGGCCCTCGAAGAAGCGAAAACAGTTAACAC
>JALONX010000585.1:2799-7411 GCA_025454695.1 Chloroflexaceae bacterium | reverse complement strand
CCGCCCTAGCGAGCGGAACAAGAAAGCATTGCGGAGAATCTGCGACCCTCCAAACCTCCCGCTTGAGGAGCGACCGCGTAACTCGTGTAATGACAGATGAAAAGGGGTCGTTGTACTAATCGCCAATCTGCAATCGCCAATCTGCAATCGCCAATCTGCAATCGCCAATCTACAATCCAACATGTGGTACCATGGGCCACATGACTGATCTTACGCTGAAACGCCGGGCTGCCCGTGCGCCCGGATTTTGTTTGCCCCGCCGTCCTGTGGCGCTCAAGCGCTATGGCGCGGCGCTGCTGCTGTTTCTGGCGACGCTGGCAGCCTGGCAGTGGGGCGTCCCAGCTCTGGGGGTGCCGCCGTTTGTGCTGCCCACGCCCACGGCGGTGCTGGCCGAACTGCTCAACCCGGCGGCGAACATCGCCTACCACAGTGGCATCACTGCGGTGCGGGCGCTGGGTGGCTTTGCCCTCGGTGCGCTGCTTGGGGCGCTGCTGGCCGTGGCCTTCGTCTTTGCGCGCCCGCTGGAAGACGCGCTCTACCCCTGGGTGATTGTGCTGCAAACCGTGCCACTGGTGGCAATCTCACCGTTGATTGTGTTCTGGCTGGGCAATGGCAGCCTCTCACGGATAGTGATGGCGGCGCTGTTCGCCTTTTTCCCGGTGCTGGTGAATGCAACGCGGGGCCTGCGCCACACCAGCCGCGAACATGCCGAGCTGCTGCGGTCGCTGAATGCCTCGGGCTGGCAGCAACTGCGCCTGCTGCGGCTGCCGGCCAGCCTGCCGTTTCTTTTCACCGGGCTGAAAATCGCCGCCGGGCTGGCCGCCATCGGGGCGCTGGTGGCCGAGTTCGCCGGGGCCAACAATGGCCTGGGCTTTGTCATCACTGTCTCGACCTACCATCTGGAGACCGCCCGCACCTTCGCCGCCGTGGTCGCTGCGTCGCTGCTGGGCCTGGGCCTGCACCTGGCCCTGGTGCTGCTGGAGCGGCGGGTGGTGTTCTGGCACGACGGAACGTGAAACGTGAAACGTGCTGCGTACTGCGTACTGCGTAACCAGACAATCGTCAATCGAGTAATCGTCAATCGTCAATGCGTAAACTTATTCTCTTACTCACTTTGTTGCTCGTTGCCTGTGGCAGCGCCACGCCCGCTGCGCCCCCCGCTGCGCCCCCCGCTGCTGCGCCGAATGGAGCGCCAGAGGTGCGCCAGGTTTCCATGCGGCTGCAATGGTTCCCGCAATACCAGTTTGCGGGCTACATCGTGGCCAAAGTTAAGGGCTATTACGAAGAGGCCGGGCTGGATGTGACCATCAACCCCGCCGGGCCGGGGGTTGTCTCGTTGCCCCTGGTTGCCAGCGGCTCCGACACCTTTGGCTCCACCGGGGCCGACACGGTGTTAATTGCCCGTGAGAAGGGCATCGGCGTGGTCTCGCTGGCCACATGGTTCCAGAGCAGTCCGGTGGGCTTTATGGTGCATAGCGACTCGGGCATCGTCGGGCCGCGTGATTTTGTTGGCCGCTCGGTCGGCATGTCCTACGGCGACAATGTGGAAACGGAGTACCGGGCGCTCATGGCCGCCGCCGGAGTAGATCGGACGCAGGTCAACGAGGTGAAGGCCGATGTGAGTCTGGCCCCGTTTCTCACCCGCCAGGTGGATGTGTGGCCGGTGTATGTGACCGACCAGCCCAACCAGGCCCGCCAGCAGGGGGCCGACGTGCGGGTGATTCTGGGGCGCGACTCGGGGGTGCAGCTGCTGGGCGACGTGCTGTTCACCAGTGAGTCCTTTTTGCGGCAGAACCCCAACACGGTACGTGCCTTCGTTCATGCAACCCTGCGGGGCTGGGAATACGCGCTCAACAACCAGGATGAAACGGTGCAGCTGCTGGCCGATTACAACCGCCAGCTCACCCCCGAACAGCTCACCTTTGAGGGCAGCGAGACGATCAAGCTGGTGCGCTACGGCGCGGGAGCCAACTGCCCCGGCTGGCACGACCTGAACGTCTGGCAAGCCGAAGGCAAAACCCTCACCGATCTGGCCATTCTCAACGCCGCGCCCGATCTCACCACCGCCCTCAACAACAGCTTCGTAGCGAGCTATTACCAGGGCCGAGGGGTGACGTGTCCCTGATGTAGAGATGTGGAGATGTGGAGATGTGGGGGTTGTGGGGATTGTGGCAGATGTGGTTGCAACCCTTAACTCTTAACCCCTAACCCTTAACCCCTAACCCAAAGGTGTGACATGACTGAACAACAAAAACGCGATATGCTGCGCATGCGCCAGTTGTTAGAAGACCCCCATTCTGATCCGGCGGAGATTGCCGATTGTTATGTGCGGCTGCTCGGCCCCCAGTTGCAGGAACTGGCCCGGCGGGGCTATGCCCAATCCGGGCGCGGCGCGGTGGAGATTGACCTCTGCGGGATTGACCTGCGCCATGCCACCGGCAACATGCCCATCGCCTACTACCCGGTGAGCGATATTGAGTTTGCCGAGTGGCCCGAGGGCACCCGCGACGTGCTGGTTGACTACGACCCGCAGCGCGAAGTGGTGGTGCTGCTGATCCAGGACGCTGGGGCACTGATCTACGTGTTGGAGTGAGCAATAGCCACAGAGAACACAGAGAACACAGAGCATTATATGGAGTGCGACAGCCATGCTGCCGAGCGGGAGCATGGCTGCCGCACTCCAATTTCTCCAAACCCTCGGTGCCCTCTGTGCGCTCTGTGGCAAATCTGTGTCTCTTGTGGCAAAGCCCATGTTTAACCTTAGCAACAGGCGGGCGCTGGTGACCGGCGGGGCTGGCGGCATTGGGCAGGCGGTTGGGGCAGCCCTGGCCCGGCAGGGCGCGGCGGTGGCACTGCTTGATGTTGACCAGACGCGGGTGGAGGCGGCAGCAGCGGCACTGGCAGAAAACGGGGCAACTGCCCTTGCTCTTCAAGCGGATGTGAGCGATGGCGCGGCAGTGGCAGCAGCGGTGCAGCACATGGTGGCAGCCTGGGGCGGCGTGGATGTTCTGGTGAATGCAGCTGCGGTGCTAAGCCGGGCATGGTTTCGGGAACTGAGTGTGGCGGAGTGGGAGCGGGTGCTGGCGATAAACCTTTCCAGTGTCTTTCATACCTGCCAGGCGGTGCTGAACCACATGGTGGAACAGCGGCACGGGCGCATCATCAACATCGCCTCGGTGGCGGCCAAGCGTGGCGGGGGCTTGTTGGGCAGCGCCGCCTACGCCACCAGCAAGGCCGGGGTCATCGGCCTGACCAAAGCCCTGGCCCGCGAGTTTGCACCCCACGGCATTACGGCTAATGCCATCTGCCCCGGCCCGATTGACACGCCGCTGATTGCCACCATGAGCGCGGAGCAACGCGGGCGCATCTTTGCTATGCTGCCCATCCAGCGCCTTGGCAGCCCGGCTGAGGTTGCCGCCGCCGTGGTCTACCTCGCCTCCGACGAAGCCGCCTTTGTCACTGGCGACGTGCTAGACGTGGATGGCGGGCTTACAATGGACTGAGCCAGTGATGAGTGACGAGGTTCGAGTTTCGAGTTTCGAGTAAGACAGTGCTGAGTGTCCCAAAGTATTGAGCAATTGCGAAGGTGCAGCCTTCAGCCTTCAGCCTTCATACCTCATACTTCATCATTTTCCCACCCCAGGCTGGCGAGATAGGCCAGGTCTTTTTTGGTGAGTGCGCCTGCCGCAACCGCCCGTTGCAGCATGTCAGGCCGCCGTTCGAGGGTGCGGCGCAGGCGCTGCTGCCGTCGCCATGTGGCCACTTCGCCGTGGTGGCCGCTGAGCAGCACCGGCGGCACCTCGCGCCCTTCCCACAGCGCCGGGCGGGTGTAGTGCGGATATTCGAGCAGGTGGTCGCCGTGGCTCTCCTCGGCGATGGACTCAGCATCTAACACGCCGGGCACCAGCCGGGCCACCGCATCCACCAGCACCATGGCCGCCAGTTCACCTCCGGTCAGCACATAGTCGCCAATGCTGATTTCGCGGGTGATCAGCGTTTCGCGCACCCGTTCATCCACCCCTTCGTAGTGGCCGCACACCAGCAGCAAGCGCGGCTCACGGGCCAGTCCCTCAGCAATCCGCTGACTAAACGGCTCGCCATCGGGCGAAAGCAGAATCACCGGCGGAGAACCGTTAGCAGTTGGCAGTTGGCAGCCTGCCCTGAGCGAAGGTGAAGGGTTGGCAGTTGGCACAGTGTCGTTGGCTCCTACATGTGTACCTGCTCTGGTGCCTTCACCTTCGCGTGCTTCGCGCCCTTCGCGGATCAATTCCGGCTCGTCCCCGGTCTGCGCCAGCACGCCACGAATCGCCGCCGCCAGCGGCACGGCCTTCATCACCATGCCCGCGCCGCCGCCGTAGGGCGTGTCGTCACATGTGCGGTGTTTGTCGGTGGCGTAGGCCCTGATGTCGTGCAGATGCACACTGATCAGCCCGGCCTGCTGCGCCCGCTTGAGGATACTTTCCGTCAGCGGCCCGCTGAACATGGCGGGGAAAAGGGTGAGAATGTCGAAGCGCATATGGAAATGATGAGCTGCATACTACGTGCTGCGTACTGCGTGAAATGTGAAACGTGAAACGGACTGCGCCTGCCCTGAGCGTAGGCGAAGGGTACT
>JALONX010000585.1:0-2786 GCA_025454695.1 Chloroflexaceae bacterium | reverse complement strand
TGCTGCGTGAAATAACGGGCTGCGCCTGCCCTGCCTGCCCTGAGCTTGCTGAAGGGAGCGTAGGCGAAGGGTACTATGTGCTGCGTGATAATAGAGCCAGGGAAATAAAGGGAATAAAGGAAATGACAACCTGGCGCTCAGAACATTTCCCGCATTTCCTTTATTTCCTTTGCCATTGCGCTAATTACTCTGTAAACGACGTTTTCTTGGCTCCAACGATCAGCATTGTCATTCCGACCGCAGGGAGGAATCGGCATAGTCATGCGCTGAAGACCCCTCCCTGCGGTCGGGGTGACACCGAGCCTGCATGGCAGAAACTTTTTTACAGGCTACTAATCGTCACTCGTCACTCGTCACTCGTCACTCGTCACTCGTATCGGTCTTAATCTATACTCTGCAAATACTGCTGAAAAAAGGCCGTGACGCGGGCGACGTAGGTTTCGCGGTCGGCGAAGTAGGCCCCACAGTGTTCGGCTCCATCGTAGAGCCAGAGTTCTTTGGGCTGGCTGGCAGCGGCAAACAACTGATGTGCGTGCGACACCGGAATGAGCGTGTCGGCGGTGCCGTGGATGAGAAACAGCGGGCGCGGGGCCAGGCGGCTCACTACATCCACCGGGCGCACCCGGCTGAGCCGGTAGCCGTGGCTCCGCTCCACCAGCAGGTCGGTCAGGGCGATCAGCGGGTCGGCGGGGATGCGCAACACCGCCCGCACGCCGCCCGCCACCACCTCGGTCGCGGTGGCAAAGGGGCTATCGGCCACCACCGCGCTGAAGCTCGGCTCGTCGGCGGCGGTGAGGATGGCGACGGCGGCACCCATGGAAAAGCCCACCACCCCGATGCGGGCCTGGGGCTGCCGCTTGCGGGCGTAGGCCAGGGCCGTTTTCAGGTCTTCCACCTCGCGGCTGATCAGCGTATTGGGCCAATTGTCCGACTCGCCCCGCCCGCGAAAATCGAACAGCAACACGTTGTGCCCCGCCCGCCAGCAGCCCGTGCCAATGCCGAGCAGATCGTGTTTGCCACCCGTGTGGCCGTGGCAGCCAATCACCACGCTCTGCGACTCGGGGCGGGGCAGCCACCATGCGGCCAGCTTCAAGCCATCGGGCGTCTGCAGGGTAATGCGCTCAAACGGCACGCCCTGTTCCCAGGGCGTAAAGGTGTAGGTGTCAATATAGGTGCGGCGCGGCACCGGGTTCACCCTGCGGCTTACATACCAGGCCGCGCCCAGGGCACTGCCCACTGCGCCAAGAGCGGCGCCCATAAGTAATGGTAATGTTGTGCGAGATGCCATAATGCTTTCCAGAGAAGCGCCCACTCAACGGCGCGTGTGAATCGTTCGTATCGCAGTATCGTAGCACGCTTTGGGTCGCGCCACAAGGTGATACGTGATGCATGATACGTGATGCGTGATGCGTAATATGTAAACGACCACTTGTCAACCGCCACTGCTACCTGCTACCTGCTACCTGCCAACTGAATGCTATAATGTAACTAACGCAACGGAAGGAGACATGCGATGGCTTCACCATTTCCGGGGATGGATCCCTACCTTGAAGGCGACATGTGGCAGGAGTTTCACGAACGGCTTGCGAACCAGATTAGTATGCAGCTGCTACCGAAGCTGACGCCAAAGTATGTGGCGCTGCTATCCAAGCGCTACGTCATCTCGCGTCCATCGCTGAGTATTACGGACACAGCACTAGAAAAGGTGATTTACCCCGATGTGGGCCTGATTCGTTCGCGGATCAGCGAGGTGGCTACTGCGCCCTATGCTGCCGTGGCAACCCCTGACGCAGTCGTGGAAACGATGGGTGAAGAAGTCCCGGTCACATGGGTGGAAATTCGCGATGTGGCCGAGCGACGACTGGTGACGGTGATCGAAATCCTCTCGCCAGTGAACAAGACTGGCGACGGCTACAAAGACTACTGCCAGCGCCGCGAGATGCTGGCCCAGACCCAGACTCACATGCTAGAGCTTGACCTGCTGCGGCGAGGCCAGCGCCTGCCGAGCAGCAAGCCACTGCCGCCCGCGCCCTACTACGCCTACCTCAGCCGTGGGCCAAACCGCCCACAAACCGCAGTCTACATGCTGCCGCTACGCGAACGGCTGAAGGTGCTGCCGGTGCCACTGCTCCCGCCCGACCCCGATGTGACGCTGGATTTGCAGGCCGCAGTGGACGATTGCTTTGCGCTGGTGGGCTATGAGCGCCTGCTCGATTACCACCTGCCACCGCCCGAACCAGCCTTCAACGCCGAAGACCAGGCCTGGATTGAAGAACGGCTTGCCGCCTGGCGCGACCGCACCGGGGAACAACCGGCTAGTTGAGCGCAGGTCTCATCCACCATCAAGGATCTACAATCTGCGTTCAGCCTTCTGCGCTCTGTGTCGCTTCCTCTTCGGCCATGCGCTGGAGTTCCAGCGTCATCCCCAGGCGACTGAAGATAGCCTGGGCCTCGCGCCACTGGCTCGCCGCCTGAGCCACGTTGCCATGCTGGCGCGTGTAGCGTGACCATGCCCGCAGGGTGCGAGCCTGTTCACCAGCCTCCTGGATTTCGGTGAACAGGCTCAGACTCGCAGCAAAACAGGCTTCAGCGCCAATATGGTCGGGCATGCGAGCAAGCACATTGCCAAACACCCGCCATGCATGGCCAGTGATAAACGGCTCCCCTTCGATCTGCGCTTTTTCCACCGCCTGTTGCGCCTGTTCAAAGGCCTCAGCTAGCCGGCCCTGGCCCAGGTAGGCTTCGGCCAGAATAGCCAGAATAGGAGCCAGTGGGCCTTTACTCAC
>JALONX010000584.1 GCA_025454695.1 Chloroflexaceae bacterium | reverse complement strand
CGATTGAAAATGTGCTGGTGGGACAGCACCACCGGCTGAAGGCAAGCCTTGTTGGCACGCTGCTGCGCACCCCCAAAGTGAATGCAGAGGAGCGCAAGGCCCGCGAAGAGACGCTGAGTCTGCTTGATTATGTTGGCCTGCCAAAAAGCCGCTTCAACGACATGAGCAAAAATCTGCCCTATGGTGACCAGCGGCGGCTGGAGATTGCCCGCGCCCTGGCCACCAACCCCAGGTTGCTGCTGCTCGATGAGCCGACCGCCGGGATGAACCCTCAGGAAACCGCCGAACTCACCAGACTCATCCGCCGCATCCGCGACGAGCGCGGCATCACCGTGCTGCTGATTGAGCACGACATGAAGGTGGTGATGGGTATTTCCGAAAAGGTCACCGTGCTCGATCACGGCGCGAAAATCAGTGAGGGACTGCCGCAGCAGGTGCAGAGCGACCCCCAGGTGATTGAAGCCTACCTGGGCAAAGGGGCAGCCGCAACGGGCAAAGGCGGGCGCACCCCAGCTACGGCGTAATTGCAGCAACAAAGGAAAGAAAGGAAATGAGGGAAATCGTACATGGTGAAGGACGTAATTTCCTTCATTTCCCTCGTTTCCCTGGTTTTTAAATGGGAAACATACCATGCCACTGTTAGAACTGCGCGATGTCCATAGCTACTATGGCAATATTCACGCCCTGAAGGGTATTTCGATTACCGTGGAACAGGGCGAAGTCGTCACCTTGATCGGCTCGAACGGTGCCGGCAAAAGCACCACCTTGCGCACTATCTCTGGGTTACTCTCGCCGCGCCAGGGCCAGGTGCTACTGAATGGCAAACGTATTGACCATACGCCTGCCCATGATATTGTTAAGCTTGGTATTTCTCAGTCGCCGGAAGGGCGGCGCATCTTCCCCAAGCTCACCGTGCTAGAAAACCTGGAAATGGGCGCGTTTGGCCGCAACGACAAAGAGGGCATTCAGCACGATACCGAGCGAGTCTACGGCCTGTTTCCCCGCCTCAAGGAGCGCATGACGCAGAAGGGCGGCACGCTCTCAGGTGGCGAGCAGCAGATGCTGGCAATTGGCCGGGCGCTAATGGCGCGCCCCAAAGTGCTGCTGCTGGACGAGCCAAGCATGGGCCTGGCCCCGGTGTTGGTGGAGCAGATCTTTAACATCATTCGTGACATTAACCAGCAGGGGACGACGATTTTGCTGGTGGAACAGAACGCGCTGATGGCTCTTGACGTTGCCCACCGTGGTTACGTAATCCAGACCGGCAAAATTGTGCTTTCGGACGACGCCAAGGCTCTGGCCGAAAACGAAACCGTGCAAAAGGCCTATCTTGGGGTTGAATGATGTGCCTGGAGATTGGAGATGAGAGACTAGCAAGGCCCATACACAATCTCCAATCTCGCTTCTCTAATCTCCTACTTCCCTCGGCACCCGCGCCAGAATACCCGTCACCACCTCGTAGTTGATTGTTCCCAACCAGCCCGCCACCTCGTCGGTGGTAATCTGCGCGTTGCCCTGAGTGCCAATCAGCACCACCGGGTCGCCCCGTTTGACGCCGGGAATGTCGCTCACATCAACCATCGCATAATCCATGCAGATGCGCCCGACAATCGGTGCCCGCTGGCCCCGCACCAGCACCTCGCGCCAGGGCGGCACGCGCCGCAGGCCATCGGCGTAGCCCACCGGAATGGTGGCAATGCGCGAAGGGCGCGGTGTGACAAACGTCCCGCCGTAGGAGATGGGTGTTCCAGTGGGGTGGTCATGCACCTGGGCCACTTCGCTGTGAAACGACAGCACCGGGCGAAAGTCGGCGGGCAGCGGCGTGGCCGGGCCGGGGCTGAGTCCGTAGCAGGCCACGCCTGGCCGCACCATGTCGAAGCGAGCGGTGGGGAAGCGCAACAGGGCCGCGCTGTTGGCGGCATGCACCAGGGGCGGGCGCAGGCCTGCTGCTGTCACCTCGGCCAGCACCTGGCTGAAGCGCCCCAATTGAGCTTCGGCGAAAGCCGTGTCGGCCTCGTCGGCAGTGGCAAAATGGGTGTATAAACCTTCGACCTTGAGGGCGGGCAGCGTGGCCAGCATTTGCAAAAAGGCCAGCGTTTGTTCCGGTTGCAAACCGAGCCGGGCCATGCCTGTGTCTACTTCCACATGAATGCTAGCAACTCGACGCAGGGTCGTGGCGGCTTTGGCCAGCGCTTGCGCCACATCCCGGTCAAAGACGGTACATGTCAAACCCAGGGCCACCGCCTCACGGGCCTGCCAGGGTGGCGTGTAGCCAAGCACCAGGATCGGCGCGGTAATGTCGGCCTCCCGCAGCGCTCGGCCCTCGCTAAGGGTTGCAACCGCCAGCATGGTTGCACCGTTGACCAGGGCCGTGCGGGCAACTCGCACCGCGCCGTGTCCATAGGCGTCGGCTTTCAGCACCGCCATTAGCGGCACGCCAGCAATCTGGCGCAGCCGCCGCAGGTTGTGGGCCAGGCCGTCCAGGTCAATCCGCAGCCATGTTGGTCGGTCTGGTGCGCCGAGCCGGACGCTGCGCCAGGCCTGCTGTTGCCGTACCAGCACATCCTGAGGGTTCTGGCCTGGTGCGAGCAGCCCCGCCACCACCCGCTCCATGCGGGCAGCGCCACTACCCTTCACCAGCAACAGGTCGCCCGGCCCCAGGTCGGTGGGCAGGGCTTGCAGGGTTTCGGCGGCGGTGTTGGCGACGGCTGTGGGCAGCACATGGTTTACACGCCGAGCGGCCTGGGTTGCCGCCAATCCCCAATCGCCCTTGCACACCAGCCAATCGGCCACCTGCCCCGCACGTTGTCCAATAGCATTGTTCAAAGTTTCTCTGACTCCGTTCTCCGTTCTCCGGTCTTCGATCAGCGGTTCGCCCAGCACCACAATGCGGCGGCGAGCCGGGAGCAGTTTCAGCGTGCGCAGGGCCGCCCGCAGCGAGGGCAGTTCGGCGCTAAAGGTATCGTCGAGCAGTGTGGCACCCGTCGCCGTTTGGAGCGGACGCAAGCGGCCCGGCACCAACTCTACCCCGGCTAGCCCGGCAACCGCTGTCCCAAACGGCACACCGCAGGCCAGGGCTGCCGCCACTGCCGCCAGACTGTTCATAAGCGCTGGTTCGCCCAGCAGCGCCACATGCACCAGGGCCGAATCACCCCGCCAGTGGAGCCGAAAACTGGTGCCAGTGAGGCTGTAGCTGGCCTCGCTGGCCCGCAGGTCGCAGCCGCTGCCCAGGCCAAAGGTGAGCACCTGGGCGCTGGTGGCGCTGGCCAGGCCGACAACATGGGGATCGTCGCCGTTCAGCACGGCCCAACCCGAGGCAGGCAGGGCGTGCAGCAGGGTGGCCTGCTCCTCAGCAATGCCCGCCAACGAGCCAAACGCATCGAGATGCCCATCGCCGACGTTCGTCAGTATCACCACCTGTGGCGGGAAGAGTGCAGCCAGGGCCGCAAGTTCACCGGGCTGGTCGGTGCCGCATTCTAGCACCGCAAAACGGGCCTCGTCGGCCAGGCGGGCCAGGGCGATGGGTAGGCCCAGCAGTGAGTTGAAGCTCTGGCGGTTGCGAAAGGTCGGCCCCACCTGGGCGAGCAACGACCCTAGCACCCGGCAGGTGCTGGTTTTGCCGACGCTCCCGGCCACGGCCACTGTCAGCGGACTCACATGGCGCAGGCGGGCGCTGGCCCAATGTTGCAGCAGGGCCAGCGGCTCCTCGGCCTGCACCACGGTCACACCTTCCAGCCCGGCTGGTGGCACGGCACACAGCACGCCCGCCGCGCCCGCTTCCACCGCAGCAGCGATGTAATCGTGGCCATCGGCGCGGGCGGTGCGCAGGGCCACAAACAGGTCGCCGGGGCGGGCTAGTCGTGAGTCGTAGGCGATGTCGGGGAAGTGAGAGGCATGGGCGGCCCGGATGAGACGACCACCCTGGGAGATCAGATCGTGAAGAGCAATCACGCTAGCTTCTGCATCACCAGAATACGCTCGAACTTGGTAGTACGGGTGCGTCGTCGGGTACGCCGCTCATCTGGGATGACATCATCATAAATAGTGTGCAGCACAAAGCGGTGCTGCGTCACTTCAAGCATCAAATCGGCTAAAATCTCAGCAGTACGCTGGTGCTTTCTATCACGCTCTACATCTCCAAGTACGAGGACGCAGTAACCACCTGACCGTAACATACGATCCATTTCTTTGAGACATGCTGCCATTTGTGGCAAGTAGACCTTTTTATTCGCTGTAAGTGATGCATCAAGCTGCTTCCAATTTTCGCAGCCCAGGAACCAGAGACGAAGGCGGTTGTCACGAGCATAATCTAATGCCCCAAAATAGGGTGGGCTGGAGATAATAGCATCGACAGTGCCGCAATTAATTGGTAATTGCATCGCATTCATCTGCCATAATTGGTATTGACGCCCTTCCCGGGCCGCTGATGATGCAATATACCTAACAGACATGACAGAAGAAACCAATTTTCTTGAGAACGTAAAATCTGAAATGCCGCGACGACTTCGCGTAATGTTGTAGGATGAAAGAATTCCTGAATCCAAAATGGCACCCCGTTCAGGTCTACCTCAGGTGCGACTGACTCAACTGTATCAAGTAACTCTTTTGCCTGCGTCAAAGCAACGGTTTCACTTGACGGCGTTTCCAATTTACCTCTTGTAAGAGCGTAGGCATAGGGACTTAAATCACTTGCCCATGCATGTCGTCCAGCGAGGGCTGCTTCTAACGGCACAACCCCAGAACCCGAAAACGGGTCGAGAACCACATCACCAGGTTGAGAAAACATTTCTACTAGCGCCCGTGCCATGCCGGATTTCAGTTTACCAATGTATGGAGATAACTGCTGAAGGGTCGATTCGCGACCATTAAATGATCCACTCCACATCCGCGAGTCGAGCTGAGTGTCGAACTCCGATGATGCGAACATGTGGAGTTGTCGTGTTTCTTTGATTGTTAGCACGCTTCTACCTTATTATTGGCTCAAGGCGAAAGGTCTTCCGCGCCCTTCATCAACCTGTTGACCTAAATGGAGAACCCGGAGCAGGCGCTGAAGCTTTCCATCGGATCGTTGGATTAATTCAACATGAACTTCCCAAACATGCTGTTCAAACTGCGTTTTTGGGACACCAAAATGCTTCAACAATATTTGCGGAAATTGTAGTTCATCAAGTTTATAGACGGGTGGAGCAGGATTTGCAAGCGTTGGCACAGATTTGGGGAAAAGAAAAACATCAGGTGCAGTATGCACACCAATACGTTCTTCTTGACCTGGGTACTTTGGGCATGGTCGGGCGTTTGTGCCACATAGCACATCTTTAAAGAACAACATATCCACCTGCTTGTTTCGAGCAGACATTTCGTTAGTCAATCGGTTAAGGATAGCACGCGCCCCGTGAGCTGGTTGGTTGACGATTGCCCCATCCAGGTGGCACCACACGGCAAATTCCTGCACAAATTTTGATCGCACCGAAATATTGATGCTGTTGCCTTCGCCGCCTTTAACTTCAAGCGCAACGTTATACCCGCGTGCGCTGTTCACCACAATCTCGAAATCACAACGCTGACTACTGGAGAGGCGCTGGAAGTCAGCAATCTCATCCTTTTGCTGCAACTCCGTCAGAATGCGCTGAACCTGACCTTCACGCCCTACTGTAGATGAGGCAATGTATGTGCCGCGAATACTTTCGATGGCCGAACGAAACACCAGGCTGTTGTGGTAATCAGATGGCTCAATAGTGTGCTGTCTCAAAATGTCAGGGTGCAATTCATCCAACTTCTGGAGCAAATGAATTGTACGGGGTACCTGGCGCATCACTTCTAGCCGATGCTGGCAAGGTAGCGTCTGGCGTCTGGACTCAGAGGCGCTATCAGCAGGAGATGGCGTCATAG
>JALONX010000583.1 GCA_025454695.1 Chloroflexaceae bacterium | reverse complement strand
TTTTCCGTAGTAGTAGAGGGCTTACACGCAGAAGGCCAGGAAAAGCAACAGCTTTTCCTGGTCATTCCTAAAGTGGATTGGGTCTAGTTGCTTACTGCATGACACACCTGTTCTAAGATTGCACTTTGCTGTATTGGGATGCCTTGCACCATCATTTCTGCTCTCAACGAGATGGTGTATTGGTACGACCTCTGGATAGTTTTCTAATCACTCATTTGGGTTTAGCACAAATGTATGTCATGCGGTAAATTCCTGGTTATATAATTACTACACGCAAAATATGGAGGAAATGATGGTGTATATGCCACAATTGACCGAGGATAACTACCCGGCAATTCGTGAGTGGATGAAAAATGTAGTAGAAGGACATATACAAGGCCCAACGGAAATTAATGAATGGCTGGGTCTTGCAGAATTTGCAGTTGTTACAGGACGTTCCGGTACGACACCGGAAGGTAATCGCTTACTCTGGATGAATATTGCCGTGTCGGTCTATACCTTGCTGAGTCAGACCGATGATCCTTATTATCAACATCGTTTCGAACTATCCGCCATGTCTCTGCGGGCAAATGTCATTCATCAATATGGTGTACAGACTCAGAATGCTCTCCTGGATCCGAAACTTATTGAGGAATGGTTTTTACAGCGCCTCCCCTTTTCCATAGAACATGCACGCGACTTGATTGAACACCCATCACAGCGCACAAAGGAAGACCAGCGGTATTTGAAAGAAATAAGTCAACGTTGTACAATCATGCGTCTACTTCTTGAAAGTACAGACTTGACAAAGTTAAAAGAGATACAGACCTGGTGCCAACTCGCAGACGCTTTTTTACCTGAATGAGACACACCTAAAGCGTTGGTAAACGTGCCTTGTGAGTTAGGCTCAGTGTGACCTGTAAATTCAGCCATAATTTAAACATTCTGTAGTGCCCTCTGGCTCTCACTCTTCAACCCGCCGCCCTTCCCCGTTGACCTTGGCCCGGCGTGCGCCCCGGAAGGCTACGACCAGCTGCGCCCGCAGCGCCCCGACCCCGGTGGCTACGATACGATGCACCCGGCCCTGCGCCGCAGCCTCACCCAGCCTATCGGCTTCCCGGCGGCGGAGCAGCGCGGGCCGACGGTGGTGGCGTCGAAAACATCGCGCCATTTGGAAGGGCAAACTGAGTATCTTGTGTATGATCCAGCACGGCCAGGCGAGGCGATCACAGATATTGACCATATTGAAGGCGATGTACTCTGGGAAGTGAAAACCGCTGTTGACGCTGTTGATAGAATGACCGGAAAAGACGGGACTGCGCGTTGGATACGTGATAAAGTGACGGGAAAAGCCGATAGATATGTCCGTGCCCGAGCACATATTCCTGGTTATGAAGATGCAGATATTGGCTTTCGCTTTATGACCCCTGGTGCTGATCCGGCCTTTCAAGCAGCGGTGAATGCAGAAATTGCCCGCTTAAGGACGGTATATCCAGCAATTACATGGCTTATCGAGTGGAGGTAGTTGGTATGGGCTTCGACGTGCGGTGGAAAGATCAGATTATTTGGGAGACGGGTCACTTAACAGGCAGCCTATTCTGGGCAAATATTCAGGTACTGGAGCAGGTAAAAGGTATTCCATCCGGGATTACCCAGGCGCTTGCGGATGAATTAGAGATTGACCTACCGCTATTTCGGGTATTCGTGAGTCATCTCATAGGCATGCTCGCCGAAACCAATTCCCCAACGGTCTATGTTCTTCTTGACGGCACGGTTCAAGTATGCCTGGCATTAGAGGCACACCTAACAGGTACATGGCCAACTGTGCCTATCAGTCTCCAAGGGGTACTTCACCAAGCAAAACAGATTCCAATGGTTAAAGGGTAATAGACAGATGATAAGAGGTTAGCGGGAGCGTACTGGCATAGCTAGGGCGGTACCCGCTACACCCAGGATCTGGCGGCCCCGTTGAGCCAGATGCTCAGCGACGGCACGACGACCTATCTCTACGGCGCGGAACGGCTCCGTGCGGTTGGCGGTGCCTGGTATGTGCATGATGCGCTCGGCAGTGTGCGGGCTACGCCGAACGACAGCCGCACCGCCCTGGGCAGCATGCGCTACGATCCGTGGGGCCAGCCCCAGACCAGCGCCATTGCCCCCTTCGGCTTCACCGGCGAGTTCCAGGACGCGGGCATGGTCTACCTGCGGGCGCGGTGGTACCCTGCGGTATAGGGCAGGGTGAAGTGTACAGCCGTTACATGCATGCAACGCCGGGCGATTTCGTGGTATTATATGCCCGCCGACGTATGCACGCATAACCCCTCCTTGCCTGTTCCCGATTTGGGCCTATCAAAGGGCACACGTGCGTCACGTATATTGGCATCGGCATCAATCATGCGCAGTTGAGCACGCTGCCCGAAGCGCACTGGAGGAATTGGCCTGTTGTACGTGTAAGCAATGGCGCTTCTCACTATCATCGCACTGGCGCTTGCGTCTTGCGTGGCTGCCGTCTCAATGAAAGGAGACCTGACATGGCATCTCGCTCTCCAGTTTCGTTCGCCCGTCTGCTGGTTGTTTTGCTTACGCTGGCCATTGTTGCCAGCGCCTGCGGCACCGCCGCACCCACAACCCCTGCTGCCTCGCCCGCTGCAAACGCCCCTGCCGCCTCGCCCGCTGCAAATGCCCCCGCTGCCGCCAACGGCGGTTCGGTTGTGTTTCTGTCCACCCAGTTTAAGCCGATTGAAGAGGCCGAGCGCATGCGCGGCACCATCCTCAGCGGTTTTGCTGGCCAGGTCGAGTTTCTGCCCGAAGACGGCGGCCCCTTCAACGACCGGGTGCGGGCTGAGGCCCAGGCCAACAATGTCACCGTGAGTCTCATTGGTGGGCTGCATGGCGACTTTGCCCCCTTCGCCCGCGATGGCCTGTTGGAAGACGTGACGCCGTTGTTGGAACGGCTCAAAAGCCAGGGCTACCCGGAGTCGTTTATTGAGCTGAGCAAACTTGGCAGCGACCAGCACTACTACGTGCCCTGGATGCAGGGCACCTACCTGCTGGCGGCCAACAAAAAGGCCCTCCAATACCTCCCGGCAGGGGCCGACGCCAACACACTGACCTACAGCCAACTGCGCGAGTGGGCCGCTGCCGTGAACCAGGCCACCGGCCAGAAGTTGCTCGGCTTCCCCGCCGGGCCAAAAGGCCTGATGCACCGCTTCTTCCAGGGCTATCTCTACCCTTCCTACACCGGCTCGGCGGGCGTGGTGGGCTTCAAATCGCCGGAAGCGGTGCAGATGTGGACGGAGTTTCAGCAGCTGTGGGCCGAAGCCAACCCCCAGTCCACCGCCTATGAATTTATGCAGGAGCCGCTGCTTTCCGGCGAGGTCTGGATCGCCTGGGACAACGCCGCCCGCCTGATCAACGCGGTGCGGGAACGCCCCGACGAGTTTGTGCTGCTGCCAGCACCCGCCGGACCAAAGGGACGCGGCTACATGCCGGTGCTGGCCGGTCTGGCCATTCCCAAAGGCGCACCCAACCGGGCCGGGGCCGAGCAGTTGATCGAATATCTGGCCCAGCCCCAGCAGCAGATCGCCACCCTGCGCGAAAATGCCTTCTTCCCGGTCACGGGCGTGGCCATCCCGCAGGATCTGCCCGCTGGCATTCGCCTCCAGGCCGACGCGGTGAAGCTTCAGGCCAACGCCCCCGACGCCCTGGTCTCGCTCTTGCCGGTGGGCCTGGGGGCCAAAGGCGGCGAGTTCAACAAAGTCTATCTCGACACCTTCACCCAGATTGTGCTGAACAACCAGCCGGTGGAAGCGGTGCTGAACCAGCAGGCCGCCATCTTGCAGCAGATCATCAACGATGCCAAGGCCAGTTGCTGGCCACCCGACCCGGCGAGCGAGGGGCCATGTCAGGTGAAGTGACAGGGCAGGCGGGCGAGCGTGAGTCGGTGCCCGCTCGCCCCCAGCCCCAGGCCCGGCGGCGCGAGCTGCTGCCCTACATGCTGCTTGCGCCCACCGGCCTGTTTCTGCTGGTCTTTTTTGCCTGGCCCATGCTGCAAGCCCTGCTGATGGCTTTTCAAAGCGGGGGAACGCTGACGCTGGCCAACTTCCAGCGCATGGCGGGCGATATTGCCTTTACACCAGCGGTGCGCAACACCCTGCTGCTGATTGTGGTGCTGGTGCCGCTGCAGCTGCTGCTGGCCCTGGTGATGGCGCTGTTGCTCCAGAGCAACCTGCGCGGCACTAGCTTCTTGCTCTACGCCTGGGCCGTGCCGCTGGCGATCTCCGACCTGGCGGCGGGCATTGTCTGGCTGGCTATTTTTACCGACCGGGGTTACCTCAACTCGCTGCTGGTGGAACTGGGGCTGAGCGAGCTAGGCTTTCGCTTTCTCAGCCGCGAGAACCCGCTGAGTCTGTTTCTGGCGGTGGTGATTGCCGAAACCTGGCGGGCCACCTCAATTGTGATGGTCATCCTGGTGGCTGGTTTGCAAATCATCCCTAAGGAGTATGGTGAGGCAGCGGCGGTGTTTGGGGCTAGCGGCTGGCAGCGGCTGCGCCATGTAACGCTGCCGCTGCTGCGGCCCAGCCTGCAAGTGGCCCTGATTTTGCGCACCATCCTGGCCTTCCAGGTCTTTGCGGTGGCCATTGCCCTGGC
>JALONX010000582.1 GCA_025454695.1 Chloroflexaceae bacterium | reverse complement strand
GCCGCTGCGGTTGCATCGTTCCTCATTCATCGTTCCTCGTTCCTCGTTCGTCGCTCCCCGTTCCTCGCTCCTCGTTCCTCGCTCCTCGTTCCTCACTCCTCGCTCCTCGTTCCTCGTTCCGCGTTCTGCGTTTGTTCCCCCGCTCCATGCTATAATCATCGTCGGACTCACTCTAGCTGACGGAATGTATGCGCGTCTTAATGCTGGCCTGGGAATACCCGCCCCATATTGTGGGCGGCATGGGGAAACACGTTGCCGAACTGGTGCCAGCCCTGGCCGCCCTCGGCGTTGAGGTGACGGTGGTGACGCCCTTGCTGGGCGATGCAACCATCCACGAGCAACCGGCGGCCGGGGCGCGGGTGGTGCGGGTAGAACCGCCGCCCATGCTCGATTACGACTATCCCACCTTTGTGGCCCAGACAAACCGGGCACTGGAGCAGGCCGCCCTGCTGCTGGCCGAGGAAGGCCAGGGCTTCGATCTCATTCACACCCACGACTGGCTCACTACCAACGCCGGAGTTGCCCTCAAACACCAGTGGCGCATCCCGCTGATTGCCACCATTCATGCGACGGAACGCGGGCGCGGGCGGGGCGTGCTGGCTGGCTGGCAGGCCCGCCGCATTGACCAATTGGAATGGTCGCTCAGCTACGAAGCCTGGCGGGTGATCGTCTGTTCCCATTTTATGGCCCGGCAGCTTGGCGACTACTTTGCCACCCCGGCAGACAAAATCTCGGTCGTGCCCAACGGCGTCAACATTCACCCCAACCCCTTTGCCAACGCCCGCGAACGTATGGCCTTTCGGCGGCGCTTCGCCAGCGACAACCAGCCGCTGGGGATTTACGTAGGACGAATTGTGTATGAAAAGGGGCTGCATGTGCTGCTAGACGCCTGGCCCCAGGTCAATGCGCAGACCAACGCCCGCCTGGTGATCGCCGGGGCCGGTGGTTACCTGGAAGAGCTGAAGTCGCAGGCGGTGGGCCTCGGCATCACCAACCAGGTGATTTTTACCGGCTTTATCCCTGATGAAGA
The DNA here is from genome assembly GCA_025454695.1 of Chloroflexaceae bacterium. Classification (GTDB taxonomy): domain Bacteria; phylum Chloroflexota; class Chloroflexia; order Chloroflexales; family Chloroflexaceae; genus JALONX01. The sequence goes on along the minus strand of JALONX010000582.1, from coordinate 8,622 downwards.
CCGCGACGGCCTCTACCATGTGGCTGATGTGGCCTGCTTCCCGTCGCTCTACGAGCCGTTTGGGATTGTGGCCCTGGAAGCGTTTGCGGCCAAATGCCCAGTGGTGGTGGCCGACACGGGCGGGCTGGCCGAGGTGGTGCGGCTCCACGAAACGGGTCTGCTGGTCTACCCCAACAGTGTAGACTCCCTGGCCTGGGGCATTCTGCATACATTGCAACACCCGGAATGGTCGCGGCAGCGCGCTACTAACGCCTTTCGTGAGGTAGGAAAAAATTACACGTGGCAGCGAGTTGCCCGCGAAACCCGTAACGTATACAATTATGTCTACGCCGACTGGTGCAAAAGCGATTGGGGCGTAGCTGCGGCTAACCTACAACCAAGCCTATGACGACGACCGAAACATTGTTGCAACGGGGAATTGACGCGGCCCGGGTGGGGCGGCGCGAGAATGCCCGCGAACTGCTGATGCAGGTGGTGCAGCAGGACGAGCGCAACGAACTGGCCTGGCTCTGGCTTTCGGGCGTGGTGGACACGCCGGAAGACCAGCGGGTGTGCCTGGAAAATGTGCTGGAGATCAACCCTGGTAACCAGCACGCCCGCCGGGGCCTGGCCATGCTCGAAGAGCGGGCCAAAGCCAGCAGCAGCAACGGCGAGCAATCCGCAGCGCCGGTGGCTGTGTCGGGTGTGGCGGTGCCGCCAAAGCCTGCCGCCCCCGTGCTTAGCCCCACCAGCGTCACCGCGCCGGAGCCGGAAGAAACACCCATGCTGGCCGAGGTATCGCCTACGCGCTACCCCTGCCCCTATTGCGGCAAGCCGACGAGTCTGCGCCAGCGCACATGTGGCAACTGCCGTAAAGCGCTCACCTACCGACTCGATGCACCGGAGAAACGTTCGCTGCCGCTGCTGCTGCTGGTGGCGCTCTGGGCTATTAGCGGGCTGATTCTGATTATTGGCGGCGGTTTTCTGGTTGCGGCCACTATTCGCCTCATTCGTGAGGAAGGGCTAGAGGCGTTTAACGCCGTCGCGGCACCAACTGTTACAGGAATTGGCGGCATACTACTGGCGGCGATCCTGGCAGTGGCGCTGGCGGTGGCGCTGTGGCGGCGGCGTGTCTGGGCCTACTTCACCACCATGGGGATGGTTGGGGTTGGTTTTCTGGGGCTGGTGGCACTGGCAGGCAGCGGTGGCCAGCTGCTAGCGGCGCTACCACAGGCGGGGGGTGGGGCCGTGCCCGGTTTCGGCAACGCCATCACCCTGGGGCTAAACGGGCCGCTGATCTGTTCGGCGGTGCTGCTGCTGGGGGCCATCGCCCTGTGTGTCATCATCTGGCCCGACTTTTACGGTCGCACTGCCCGGCTGGTGAGTGAAGTGCCGCTGCGCGACGATGTGGGGCATTATAATGCCGGGGTGAGCTACAAAAACCAGGGCATGTGGTACATGGCCGCCCGCGAATGGGAACAGGCGGTGAGCAAAAAACAGCGCAACCCGAACTACCGCCACGCCCTTGGCCTGGCCTATGCCCAGATCAGCGAGTTTAGCCTGGCTGTGCAGCAGCTACGCACGGCAGCCCAGCTGGCCCCCAAGGATAACGACATTCAAGATAGCCTGGCGGCGGTGGAACGGCGGGCGGAGCAGGCACGTAATTAGACGGGAGACGGACGACCGGAGACCGGGGCTGGAACTGACACGATGAGTTACGAGTTACGAGTTACGAGTTACGAGTTACGAGTAGACCGAGTTCATCGCTCATCGTTCACCACTCATCGTTCCGGTTCTTACGCATCACGCATTACGCATTACGTATTACGCATCACGCATCACGCATCACGTTTTACGCATCACGTTTCACGTTTTACGCATTAAGAAAACCTATGCCTGGAAATAGTTTTGGTCAGATTTTTCGGCTAACCACCTGGGGCGAGTCCCACGGGGTGGCGGTGGGCTGTACGGTTGACGGGTGCCCAGCGGGTTTGCCGCTGGATGAAGCGGCCATCCAGCGCGAGCTTGACCGGCGGCGCGTGGGCCAGAGCAAGGTCAGTTCGCAACGCCAGGAGCCGGACAAGGTGCAGATTCTGTCGGGGGTGTTTGAAGGTCGCACCACCGGCACGCCGATCAGCATGCTGGTGTTTAACACCGACGCCAAATCTTCCCACTACGACAACATCAAAACCCTTTACCGGCCTGGCCATGCCGACTATACCTGGGATGCCAAGTATGGCTTCCGCGACTATCGCGGCGGGGGCCGTTCCAGCGCCCGCGAAACCATTGGCCGCGTGGCCGGCGGGGCGATTGCCAAGCTGCTGCTGGCGACGGTGGGCGTGCATGTCTTTGGCTACACCCTCGCGCTGGGCGAGCTGCGGGCGCAGGTGTTTGATGAAAATGAGATCGAGCGCGCGGGCGCGAGGCGTGCCGCCGGGCCTGGGCGAGCCGGTCTTCGACAAGCTTCAGGCCGATATTGGCAAAGCCTTTTTCTCCATCCCCGCTATCAAAGGGGTGGAGTTTGGCGAGGGCTTTGGCGTAGCCAACATGCGCGGCTCGGAGAACAACGACCCGTTTATCCGCCGCGAGGACGGCAGCATTGGCACCACCAGCAACCACCACGGCGGCATTCTGGGCGGCATCAGCACTGGCGAAGAGATTATTGTGCGATTGGCCGCCAAACCGCCCGCTTCCATCGCGCAGGCCCAACAAACGGTTGACCAGGAGGGAAACGCGGCCACCATCGAAATTCACGGGCGGCACGACCCGACCGTGCTGCCCCGCCTGGTGCCCGTGGCCGAAGCCATGCTGGCCCTGGTGCTGGCCGACCACCTGCTGCGGCAGCGGGCGGCGCGGGTGGAGTTTTGACACGGTGACACGGTGACACGATGACAGGGATAATGCGTAACCCGATACTCAGTACTCAGTACTCAGCACTCAGCACTCAGCACTTGTGAACAAAGACACTGCACAACCAGAACGCCGCCCGCTGCGGGTGAGGGAACTGCGCTCGCCCGCGCCGTCGGTGGGGCTGCTGCCTTCGGTGGCGGCGGGGCTGTGCTGGGCCGGGGCGCTGGCGCTGCTGCTGCTGGCCAACCTGCGGGCCGAGGCGGGCTTTTTTGCGCCCCAGCGGCTGCTCTTCTACGCCCTGGTGCTGGCGGCGGGCCTGCTCACCTTTCTGCCCATTCAAAGCCGCATGAAACTGCCCGGCCTGGCCCTGGTCGGCGTGAGCGGCACAGCGTTGCTGCTCTACACCCTGGCGATTGTGCCGCCGCCGACTGACTGGCTCTTCGCCCTGCCGGACACGCCGGTCTACCTGTTGCTGTTTCTGGGCCTTTTCTGCACCACCAGCGCCGTGATGCTGCCCTTCGTCTATGCCCTGGGCCAGCGCCTCTTCGCCCAACGGGTGCGCCAGTTCGACCAGCAGCGGGCCTGGCGGCAAGCCTGCCTGGTAGGCACCTTCGTCACATGCACGGCAGCCCTGGCCAGCCTGCGGGTGCTCACCTGGGTGAGTCTGCTGCTGCTGACGCTAATTCTGGTGGTGGCGGAATTGCTGTTTCTGTCGCGGGTAGAAGCGGAAGGTTAAGGGTTAGGGGTCAGGGGTTAAACGCAAGGAAAATCAGTGAACACTCAATGCAAATAACCCTTAACTCTTAACCTCTAACCCATAAAAGGAAAACATATGCCACGCATTTCCATCATTGGTCTAGGCTTAATTGGCACATCGCTCGGGATGGCGCTCCGTTCCGCCGACGAAAAAGAGTCGCCACTGGGGAAGGTGGAACTGGTGGGCTACGACGAGGAGCCGCGCCATGTGAAGAAGGCCCGTGGGCGGCTGGCAATTGACCGGGAAGCCCGCAGCCTGAGCGAGGCCGTGCGCGACGCCCAGATTGTGGTGCTGGCCACGCCAGTGCGGGCGATGGAAGGGCTGCTGACCCAGCTGGCCAGCCTGCTGCCAGCGGGGGCCGTCGTCACTGATGTAGCCAGCACCAAGGCCCAGGTCTACGCATGGGAAATCTGGCCCGACCGCCGCCGACGCTACCCTGTTTCAAGGCGCAATCTACTGCCTCACGCCCGCCCGCAACGCCCGTCCCACGTCGGTGGAGGCGCTGCAGGCCCTGGTGAAAGCCATTGGGGCCAAGCCCTACTACATTGACCCCGAAGAACACGACGCCTACGTAGCCGGGATTTCGCACCTGCCGCTGCTGCTCTCCACCGTGCTGATGGACGTGACCGGCAGCAGCCCGGCCTGGAAGGAGATGGCCCCCCTCGCCGCCACCGGCTTCCGCGATGTGTCGCGGCTGGCCTCGGGCGACCCGGCCATGCAACGGGACATCTGCCTCACGAATAGCGCCGCCCTGACGCGCTGGATCAACGCCACCATCACCGAACTGTTGGAGGTGCGCGACAGCCTTGCAGCGGGCGATGTAGACAAGATCGACGCCCTTTTCACCAGAGCGAAGCAGCAGCGGGACGAATGGCTCGACAGCCGCCCCAACCTGCGCCCCGGCGAGGCCGAGTTCAACGACGTGCCCCAGGTGGAAAAGCCCAACCTGTTTGGCTTCCGGCGGGCGAAGAAGTGAGGGAGGAAGGGAAATACTTTTTCTGTACCCAAATACTAACCTCGTACTCTTCGTCGTACAAAATAAAGGGGGAATTTTCAATTTTATGTTATGGAAAGACTATGAGGAGCATGTACTCAAAGAATTTAAAGCAAAGTACCAAAATTGTGAAATACTATACAATCAGCATTTAACTGGAAGATACAGCAGAGTACCACGTCAAGTCGACATTCTTGTGAGAGCGGTTGTCGCAGACGTAGAAGTAGTCGGGGTCTTCGATTGTAAACACTTCAACAAGAATGTTAATGTCAAAGTTATTGACTCGATGATAGGGTTCATCGATGATGTAGGCGCGAGGTTTGGAGGTGTAGTAACTGCTAGAGCTTTTTCAGAGGGCGCTCGCAATCGAGCAGAAGCCGCGAAATTAGATCTTCGAGTAATTCAATTTGTCTCTGCAGCTAAAGTAATTGACTCTTTTGCCCCTAGCATGAATTTTTCAGACCCGCGGAATTCTATGTATTTAGCAATAATCTAGTTCCTCACCACATGACACACATTTGTGCTGTACAAGACATCTTGTATAGAAGCCTAAAGTCAATGCGACAATAGGTCTTTGGTTGAATGCATAAAAAGTCGGTACAAAGCATTAGAAAGCCAAAACAGCATTTCCAGAACAAGTGTGTCACGCAATGAGAATCTAGTCCTATAACTTAGTTACAACAGTATATGCGATTGGCCTTTAAAGTAAACTTGCACGCACTATTGTGGAGACTCCTCACCTCGTGCGAAGGAAAGCACGGCCTGTTGTAAAAACATGGCCTTTCCTGCTCCTCATTCCCCTCAAACGCCCCTTTACATGCTCTTGACAATCGCCCTTTCACCGTGCTATACTCCAGTTAATCAATTAAGCGCTTAAAGCATTAAGTTGTGAACCTTGGCGACGATTAAGGACGTTGCTGAACTGGCTCAGGTATCCACGGCCACTGTCTCCTACGTGCTAAACGGCACCGGAGTGGTGACGGAAGCAACCCGTCAACGAGTACTTGCAGCAGTCGCAACGCTCAACTACCAGCCAAACTATGCGGCCCGCAGTCTGCGTAGCCGCAGCCACACCCTTGGCCTGGCGCTCCCCGCCGAGCCAGGGCGGCTGGCCGACCCAGCCCTGGCTGAGGTGCTGGCGAGTCTGGCGGACACGGCTTCGACCCACGGCTATGCCCTGTTGCTGGCTACGCCCCAGGCCGGGGTAGAGCCGGGTGAGTTTTGCGTTAACCTGGTGCGCTCGGGGCGAGTGGATGGCCTGGTGCTCCTCGACATGCAGACTGACGACGCCCGCCAGCAGGCCCTGAGCGCGGCGGGGTTGCCCCACATCTGCGCGGGGCCAGCCCCAAACGGCAGCCTGAGTCCCTTTGTGATGCTGGAAAACTACCAGGACGCCCGGCAGGCTATTGCCTACCTGGCACGGCTGGGGCACCAGCGCATCGCCCTGATCCAGCTGCCTTCGGAACTGGCCGACAGCGAACCGCGCTACCAGGGCTACTGCAACGCGATTGAAGAAGCAGGGCTGCCGCTTGAACCAATGTATGTGGTGGAGGCGGGGCGACGCGAGCAGGATGGCTACGAAGCCATGCGGGAGTTGTTGAGCTTGCCGGAACGGCCCACTGCGGTGCTGGCCTGTAGCGACGAACTGGCCTTTGGAGCCATGCATGCCCTGTATGACGCAGGGCTAGAGATTGGCAAAGACGTTTCGCTGGTTGGTTTTGACGACGTGCCGCTGGCGGCCCACATGCATCCACCGCTCACCACCCTCCGCCAGCCGCGCCGCAAGATGGGCGAAAAATTGGCAACCATGTTAATCGAGGTGGTGGAAGGCAAAGCCCCTACACCGCACACGTTAGTTCTTCAATCCCGGCTGATTGTCCGTCAATCAACCGGCACGGCACCTGAACGTTAGCACGGGAAGCGATGGGCAACCTGGCTAACCTGTAAACACAAAGGAGTGAGTCTGTGGCTGGCATTAAGTACGACCATGTGTGGAAGCGGTTCGGCGAAGTAACCGTGCTGAAAGACCTGAACATTGACATTCCCGACGGCGAATTTCTGGTGCTGGTTGGCCCTTCGGGCTGCGGCAAATCCACCGCATTGCGCTGTCTGGCGGGCCTGGAAGAGATCACCGACGGCAACATCTTCATCGGCGACCGGGTGGTGAACGACGTTCCGCCCAAGGATCGCGACATTGCCATGGTGTTTCAGAGCTACGCCCTCTACCCCCACATGTCGGTCTATGACAATATGGCCTTTGGGTTGAAGCTGCGCAAAGTGGCCAAGACCGAAATTGAGAAGCGCGTGAAGGAAGCGGCTGAGATGCTGAGCATCGGCCACCTGCTGGATCGCAAGCCCAAGGCCCTTTCTGGCGGGCAGCGCCAGCGTGTAGCCCTTGGTCGGGCGATTGTGCGCAACCCGGCGGTCTTCTTGATGGACGAGCCGCTTTCCAACCTGGATGCCAAGCTGCGGGTGCAGACGCGGGCTGAGATTAGCAAGCTCCACAACCGGCTGGCCACCACCTTTATCTATGTGACCCACGACCAGACCGAGGCCATGACGATGGGCAGCCGCATTGCCGTGATGCGCGATGGTGTGTTGCAGCAGTGCGATACGCCCCAGATGCTCTACGATCACCCCTCGAACATGTTTGTGGCGGGCTTTATCGGCAGCCCCTCGATGAATTTTTTTGAGGCCAGGCTGGATCGCAGCAACGGCGGCATGGTGGTGGATGTTGGCGGGGCCTTCCAGGTGCCAGTCCCTGCCAGCAAGTTCGACATGATTGGTAACTACGTGGGCAAGAACGTTTACTTTGGCGTGCGCCCGGAAGACGTGCATGATGCCAAGTATGTGCCGGTAGGCGTGGACAGCAGCGCCCGCCTCACCACCAACATCAACGTGGTGGAGCCAATGGGCAGCGAAATTTTTGCCTATATCGAGCGGGGCGGCAAGGAGTTCATTGGCCGCTTCGACCCCCGCAGCGCGGCCCGCACTGGCGGCAACGTGGAAGTGGTGCTCGACATGGACAAGATGCACATCTTCGACCGCGACAACGAAAAGGCGCTCGTTTAACACATAGCTCGCGCAAAGGCACAAAGGCACGAAGGACTCGCAGCGGCATGTTCGGCTGCGATCCTTTGTGCCTTTGTGTTGCTCTCGCAAAGCCCGCTAAGACAAGGTTCACATGAGCTTTACAATCTGCGGTAAATATGTAGTGCGGACTTTAGTCCGCGTCTTCTACACACGGACTAAAGTCCGCACTACGATCCATTGTTAAGTGCAAGCTGCTACTTTCGAACCTTGCTTAAGGCGCAAAGGCGTCGCAATTGCATATTCGTCTGCCCTCCTTTGCGAGCTTTGCGCCCCTTCGACAAGCTCAGGACAGGCTTTGCGCGAGATTAGCCGCCTTCCTTTGCGAGCTTTGCGCCTTTGCGAGAGGCTTTCATGTGCTTTAGCCAGCGCCAGGCCAGCCAGCCCACCAGCCCAAACACCATGTACACGGTGAGCCAGAAGGGCTTGAGCCAGCGATCCCACGGTGGCAGCGGCGGAACATCGAGCACGGCTCCGGGATGGAGCAGGGCTGCCGTCTGTTTGGGTGTGCCATCGGGGCGGAGGACGCCGAGGTGGCGCTGTGGCCCCACTTGCCAGGGCCAGCCCCCGGCGACGCTGGCGGGCACGCGGTTGAAGTCGTAGAGCGTCCAGGCCAGATAACCACTGCTGCCGCTGGCCCGCTGGTGGGCCAGAATCTCGGCGTAGTAGCGCGCCTGTTCGGACTCACTGTGGCCGTGGGGGAAGAAGGGGCTGTTCCAGGTGGGCAGGCCAAATTCGCCCAGCAGCAGGGGCAGGTCGGGGGCGGCGGCCCGCAGGCTGGCGTAGGCGGCGGGCAGTTCGGGGGCGGGGGCGTAGAAGTGGAATGATACGATATCTACCATGTGGCTGAGGGTGGCGGCGTGGCCCGCGCTGGACCAGCCCACCGTGAGCAGGTGGTTGGGGGCGTGGCGGCGGGCCTGCGCGAGTGTATGTTCTAGCCACGTGTTCACCA
>JALONX010000581.1 GCA_025454695.1 Chloroflexaceae bacterium | reverse complement strand
GCTTCAATCTGGTGCTGGTGGCCGTGGCGATCTTCATCTTCTTTGGCGCACGCCAGGAGCAGCAGTTCAATGATGTGCAGCCGGTGCTGGACATGGCCCCGGTGGGCAATGCCTACAACCAGCATGCAATCACGCTCCATATCAGCGAGCGGGTGCGCGATGTAGCCAACTACCTGCTTACCAGCTACCAGCCCGACTTCGCGGTGATGCAGGGCGGCTCGCTGCTTGGCATTGTCACCCGTGAAGAAGTGGCGCGGGCGCTGGCCGAAGGCCGGGGCGATGCCTATGTGACGATGGTGATGCGCCGCGACGTTGTGCGGGTGGGGGCTGATGACTCGCTCGATTACGTGCGCCAGGTGATGACCGAGCGCAACACCAGGGTGGTGGCCGTGTACGACGGCGAACACTACCGGGGGCTGGTCAGTATCGAGGACATTGTTGAAGCCTTGCAGGTCTACCGGCTGCTCTGGCGGCAGGCACCTGCCCAGGCTAAGGCAGCATAACAACGAAACGAGGACAAGCGCGGCATGGCGCAGTGCTTGTCCTCACCCAAAACATACACACAAACAAGGAGGTTTTTATGCGAATGTCACGATTTCTGCTGGTAGGCGCGGCGCTGTTGTTCACAACATTCACCCTGGTGGGCTGCGCCGCTGGGCAAACAGCCACTCCCGCCCCGGTTCTGGCCGCCCCGGCCCCTGTGCCGGAAACGGCAGCCCCGTTGCTGTCCGATCATCCCTTGAGCCTGCTGCCAGCCTCACTCCGGGCGATCACTGCGGCAGAGCCGCAGCCAGGCCCAACCATGCAAAACTTGTATACCCAGCAGCGCATGCAGGCAGAGCAATATAGCAGCACGAGCCTGAACCCGGCGGGTACGTCGGGGCAGTAAGCGGTTAATAGCTTATTGCTGTTCGCAGCAATGGGCAGGTAGTAGTACAACGACTTAATGGTTCAGAGTTACTCACAAATATTCGCACAGAGTATTTAGAAAAGGAAAGAACAATGCAAGCAAGGCCTCCTGCATCCAATAGCCCCATTCCGCCCGCCCAGGCCCGTGCGATGAGCACGTTGCCTGCTGTCGGTCTCGTCATCACTATTCTCGTCGTGTTGGCCTCGAACGCATTCACCGTGGTTCAAGCTGGTACACGGGGCGTAGCCAAAACCTTCGGCGAAATTACCGCAGTGAAGGGCGAGGGCCTGCATTTTCGCATGCCCTTCATCACCAATGTGACGCCGATAGACATCCGCACCCAGCGCCACGAGTCGGCGGCCTCGGCAGCTTCGCAAGACCTGCAAATGGTGAGTACGCAGGTGGTGTTGAACTACCGGCCCGACGCAGAGCAGGTGGAGAACCTGATGCGAAGTATTGGCCCGAACTATGTGCCAGTGGTGGTTGAACCAGCTTTGCAAGAGTCGGTAAAGGCGGCGACGGCCCAATTCACCGCCGAGCAGCTCATCACCCAGCGCCCCCAGGTATCGGAGCAGATCCGGCAGTCGCTGGTTGAGCGGCTCACACCACGAGGCATCATTGTGGAAGATTTCTCGATCACCGAGTTCAGCTTTAGCGAGGAGTTCCGCAAAGCGGTTGAGGCGAAACAGGTTGCCGAGCAGAACGCACTGCGGGCCGAGCAAGAGCTGCGGCGGGCACAGATCGAGGCCCAGCAGCAGGTGGCTCGCGCCGAGGCTGAAGCTGAAGCCCGTCTCTCGATTGCCCAGGCTGAGGCCGAGGCCCTGCGGCTCCAGCGCGAGGTGGTTTCGCCCGAGTTGCTGCAACTTCGCTTCATCGAGCGCTGGAACGGCACGTTGCCCCAGTTGATGACTAATGGCGAGGGTGGGCTGATGCCCATGATCAACATGGCAACCCAACAGCAGCAGGTTCCCGCCGCCAACACGCCTGCCGCCTCGGCTAGCCAACCGGTTCAGCCCGCAGCCCAACCCGCTCAGCCCCCAACCAACCCCTAGTGCAGGTGCGAGTTATCACGGCAGGGGTAAGTCGGAGGTGTCGCCCTGGGGTGGGCCAGGGGGCTGGTAGCACGATCAGGCTACCAGCCCCCTGGCTGGTTAAAGCAGGCACTGCCTCACGAATATCTGGACACACCACCGCTCGCCCAGGTTCGGTCGCTCGCAATATCCGGCCCCAGCCGCGTTAAATCCCGTAGACTCGTGTGTTGCGTTCCACCGCTGCCCCGAGTGACCATTAGCGTGGTAGTGAATAAATCGTCACATGCCACATTGGTGTACCTAACCCCTCATTTAACTCCTTTTGGTATACTAAAAAGTGGTACGTAATGTAATTGCGTGTATGCCCTGAAAAAATGCGGGCTGCCAAATGCAGGCACTTCCGTTGAACCACGTTGTTCGCCCTGGGTTGTAACAAGTAAAACCACGTTGTTGGATTGACATTTTTGCTAGCACTGTAAGGAAGTTAATGAACTCCGAGGTTGCCACGATTGCACCACCTTCCGTCTTCGGACTTTCAACGTCGAAAGAAAAACAACATCATAGCCACTGGGAACAGCAGTTGCGCCACGCGCCAGCAACTCTCGATCTACGTCTCGACCACACGACCCCTCTACCACCGTGCGGGCGACGTGAGCGCTATGACGTTACGCTGCCAGCCGAACTTGTGGCGGGGCTGCTGGCCCTGAGCAAGGCTGAACATGTAACGCCGCTGGTGACGTTGTTCGCGGCGGCAACCGCCCTGCTGGCCCGCTACAGCGGCAGCTCCCACTTCTCGCTTGGCTACCCCCATATTGATCATAACAACTCACTGCAGGGCGTCACCTACCGCCTGCTGCATGCCGATCTGCACGGCGCACCCTCGTTTCGCACGCTACTGAACCGCAGCAGCGCCATGCTGGCCCAGGCCCGTGGCCACGTGCCCATTCCGGCTGCACACCTGGCGGCGCTGCTTAACCCCCAGCACGATGATGCAGTATGCTCCTTTTTTCGATTCCTCTTCGCCTATGCGGGCTGCTCTGATGCACAGCTCGACGCGACGCGGTGGCTGCACACTGGCGGGTTAGCGGACACCACCGCCGATCTGGCGCTTGTCTTCCAGCAGGATGGAGGGCAACTCACTGCCACCTTCAGCTATAGTGCTGATCGCTTTGCAGCGACGACCATCGAGCGGATGGCGCACAACTTTGTGACCTTGCTGGAAGCAGCCCTGGCTCACCCCGACACGTCGGTGTTTCGTTTGCCGCTGCTGCACCCCGCCGAGCAGGCGCAGCTGGCCAGCTGGGGCCGAAACGACGTGCCGTTTCAGCTGGCCTGCCTGCATCAGCTGATTGGGATGCAGGCCGCCCGCACGCCCCAGGCTCTGGCCCTGCTGTTTGATGGTGGCCAGCAGAGCTATGCTGAACTTGAGGCCGAGGCCAACCAGCTGGCTCACTACTTGCGCCAGCATGGCGTGGGGCCGAATCGGATCGTGGCCGTTTGTATGGGCCGGGGCAAAAACCTCATTCGTGCGCTGCTCGCCATTCTCAAGGCTGGGGGTGCATACCTGCCGCTTGACCCAATCTACCCGGCGGTGCGCCTGGCCGACATGATTGAGGATGCCGAGCCGGTAGCCTTGCTGTCGGACGGGTCGCTGCCCGCCGAGTTGCTGGAGCATTGGAACCACACCCCGCCGTTGCCAGTGCTTGACCTGCATGCGGATGCTGCCAACATCCGCCGCCAGCCGACTGCGCCGCCAGCTGAGCTGGCTTCGCTCGACTCACTGGCCTACATCATCTACACCTCAGGTTCCACGGGCAAGCCCAAGGGCGTGTTGGTGGAACACCGCTCAGTAGCCAGCTTTGTGCTTGGCGGTGGCCAGGTCTACCAATTCACTGCCGCCGACCGTGGCTTGCACTTTTCGTCGGTCAGTTTCGATGCTTCGGTGGAGGAGATGTTTATTCCCCTGGTGCATGGCGCGGCGCTGGTGGTGACGGAAGGCTACAGTCCGCCTGATTTTGCCCAGCTGCAAGCGGCGATTGTGCGCCACGGCATTACCTCGGTCGCGCTGCCCACCGCCTACTGGCACACCTGGATCAGCGAGTTGAGCGATGGGCACGGCACGGTGCCGCCCTCGGTGCGGCAGGTAATCATCGGCGGCGAAGCGGCATCGGGCGAGCGCTACAACCGCTGGCGCACCCTGGTGCCCTCCACGGTGCGGCTAGTGAACGGCTACGGCCCCACCGAGGCCACGGTCGCCTCGATCTGGTATTCGCCCTCGCCTCTGGCTGATGAGCCGAGCGGGCCACTGCCGATTGGGCGGCCCTACCCCAACCAGCACATCTACTTGCTGGATGCCGAGCAGCGCCCGGTGCCGATTGGCGTGCAGGGCGAACTCTACCTTGGCGGGGCCGGGCTGGCGCGGGGCTACCACAACCGCCCCGAACTCACTGCCGAACGCTTTGTGATGGTGGAGGGACTTGCCCCCGACGGGCCGGTGCGGCTCTACCGCACGGGCGACCTGGCCCGCTGGCGCGACGACGGCATGCTGCTCTACGAAGGGCGGGCCGATCAGCAGGTCAAGGTGCGCGGCTATCGCATCGAGCCGAGCGAAATTGAGGCCACCATGCGGCGGCACGGGGCGGTGCAGGCTGCCGTGGTGACGACGCAGCCAAACAACGCCGGTGAATTGGG
>JALONX010000580.1 GCA_025454695.1 Chloroflexaceae bacterium | reverse complement strand
CTGTCTGGTGCCGTGTGTTCGCCGCTCGTTCGTTCTGTCATGAATTGCTGCCTGGTACTGACGTTCATCCATCTCCACGAGGCGACCGGAACCTTTGGAATGTGGGGTTCGTCCTGAATGTACTGGCAGGGCACCGGTCGCCCGCAATCCTTCCCTCCCCAGACAACACCTACGCAACATGCGTGCCAGAACAATGAACGCTGAGCGTTGAGCGACGAATGATGAACGATGGGTGTAATGCTTATTCTCTGTAAACAACGTCTTCTTCCATGCAGTCTCGTTGTCACCCCGACCGTCGGGAGGGGTCTTCAGCGCAGTGCAACGCAGATTCCTCCCGCTGGTCCGAATGACCATGCGGATCGGTGTAGATAAAGAAACGTCGTGAACAAACTACTTATAGCGATACGCTGAAGACCTTGCCCGGAGCATACCCTGCTCCTCATCTCCAATCTACCATCTGTAATCTGCAATGCTGCTACTCATCACTCATCACTCGTCACTCGCGCTGGTGCCCCGTCTGTAATCGAAGACTGGTATACTGGTAAGGGTAGGCAATGACATTCTCGCGCCCCGGCGGCTGTCGGCGGGCTTCAGGAGGCATACATGATTGAAGCACATGAGTTACGCAAGCAGTTTGGCACCTTTCAGGCTGTCAAGGGCCTCTCGCTGACGATTCAGCCGGGCGAGGTGCTGGCCCTGCTTGGCCCCAACGGTGCGGGCAAAACCACCACTGTGCGCATGCTGGGTGCCATTCTCAAGCCAACTAGTGGCTGGGCACGCATCTGCGGGCTGGATGTGGTGGAACACGCTCAGACCGTGCGCAACCGCGTGGGCCTGCTAACGGAATATCCCGGCCTCTACAACCGCATGCGGGCGGTGGAATATCTGGACTTTTTTGGGGCGCTGCTGGGGATGGAACGGGGCCTGGCCAACCGGCGGGCCGAGATGCTGCTGAAGCAGTTTGGCCTGTGGGAAGCCCGCGACCGGCGACTCGACGGCTATTCCAAAGGCATGAAACAGAAAATTGCCCTGGTGCGTGCCCTCATCCACGATCCACCGGTGATGTTCCTCGACGAGCCGACGACAGCGATGGATCCCCAAAGCGCCCGCACCGTGCGCGACGCCATCGGCGACTTGCGCAACGCCGAGCGCACCATTCTGCTCACCACCCACAACCTCACCGAGGCCGAAGTGCTGGCCGACCGCATTGCTATCATTCGCAGCGGGCAGATCATCGCCGAGGGCACCATTCCGCAGCTGACGCGGCAACTGTTGGGTGAACCGCTGTGGGGCAGATGAAACGTGAAGCGTGCTGTGTGATAACAACGCAATTTCAGTGTTGGAGGTGCGTGGTCTGTGACCCGCCCACAGCCCGGAGCCGGGACTCACTAGTCGCCCCTACCAGCTCAAGCCGGACGCCTAGCTTGATTGCAGATTGACCATTGCAGATTGCAGAGTAGCGCAGATGAAACGTGAAGCGTGCTGTGTGATAACAACGCAATTTCAGTGTTGGAGGTGCGTGGTCTGTGACCCGCCCACAATGCAACACAACGACAAACATCGGATGCGCCCCAATCGTCAATCTCAAATCCAAAATCTAAAATCAACATGCATTCCCATCCCATAACAATCATCACCCGGCGTGAAGTGCGCGAAACCCTGAGCGACTGGCGCATTGTGCTGCCGATTGCCTTGCTCACCTTTTTGATGCCGCTGCTACTGGCTGGCGCAGCCCGCGAGGTCATCAATGTCGTCGAAGACCCTGGCCTGGCCGGGCGGCTGGTGCCGTTTGCGGCGTTGCTGGTGGGCTTTATCCCGGCCAGCTTTTCGCTCATCACCGCCCTTGAGTCGTTTGTGGGCGAGCGCGAACGCAACACGCTCGAGTCGATTCTAGCCATGCCAGTGTCAGATCGGGCGCTGTTTATCAGCAAATTTATCTCGTCGCTGGCTACGCCGCTGGTTTCGTGCATGTTGGCGATGACGATCTTCGTGCTGCTGCTAGCCCTTTTTAACCCGGCGCTGTATGCCGCCGCGATGACCCCACTGCGCCTGCTGCAACTGGTGACGCTGGTGGTGCTCATGGCAGTGGTGATGGTGGCAGCGGCGGTGGTTATTTCGAGCCACATCACCACCATTCGCGCCGCCAACCTCATGTCCAGCTTTGTGCTGCTGCCCATGGCCCTGGTGGTGCAGTTTGCTGCCTTTCTCATCATCAACCAGCGCTGGTTTGAACTCTGGCTGATTGCGGCGGCCCTGGCAACAGCGGCGGTGCTGCTGATTCGCATTGGTCTTTCCACCTTCAGCCGCGAAGAGATTCTGTCGCGGGAACAGACCCAGGGCAGCCTGTGGCGTGGCGGAAAGCGAAGCGAGACAGTTTCTCACACGCCGTTTGCGGCCAACCCGGTGCTGGCGATTGTGCGGCGCGAACTGGTGGAAACGCTGAGCGACTGGCGCGTGCTGGTGCCGGTGCTCATCCTGGCCGGGGTGGTGCCGATGGCACTGGTGCTAAGCGCCGGTTTCGCAGTTGATTTTGTGGGTGACTTACGGCAGGTGGGGCGGCTGGTGCCGTTTGCGGCGTTGCTGGTGGGCTTTGTGCCAGCCAGCTTTTCGCTCATCACCGCTCTGGAGTCGTTTGTGGGCGAACGCGAGCGCAACAGCCTGGAATCGTTGCTGGCCATGCCACTGTCGGATGGGCAGCTGTATGTGGGCAAGCTCTACGCCGCCCTGACGGTGCCGATTGCAGCCAGCATGGTGGCGATCCTGGTCTTTCTGGGGGCGCTGGCGGCGCTGCATCCGGCGCTCTACGCCGTGGCCATGGGCCTCGAACAGATTGTGCTGGTGCTGCTGATGATTGCCGTGGTGACGGTGGTGATGGTCGCCGGCGCGGTGGTGATTTCGAGCCATACCAGCAGCATTCGCGCTGCCACCTTGCTGGCTAGCCTGGTGCTTATTCCCACGGCGGTGACGATACAGCTGCAAGCCTTGCCGATTATTGCCGCACGCTGGGATATACTCTGGATTGTGGTGTCGGCCATGGCGGTGATTGCGGTCGCACTCATGCGCTGCGGCCTCAAAACCTTCAACCGCGAAGAGATTGTGTCCCGCGAACACGAACAGTTGAGCCTGCCCCGGCTGCGGCAGCAGTTTGAGACCTTTTTCTGCGAATATCGGCCCGCTGGTGTGGTGCCAGAAGCCTACCAGGGCCTGCCCTTTTCGCCCATGCGCTTCTACCGCCAGGAGTTTCCGGCGCTGCTGCGCGAGTTGCGCCTGCCGCTGCTTTTAACGCTGTTGGCACTGCACCGCCGCCTTCGTTGGGTTTTGCTATGGGTGTGTTTGCCAACAACCTGCGGGTCTCCATTCTGTCGAACCTGGCCTCGCTCTTCAGCTTTGGTGTGTTTGCTTTTCTCGTCCCCGCAGTAGCCTTCGCCCAGATTGGCTTTGTGGCTCATCGGCTACAATTGCAGGGTGGCAGCTGGCTGGAGCTGGCCAACAATAGCCCGTTGCAGTTTCTGCTGGCCTATGTAGTGCCCCACGGTATGGTCGAATTGCCCGCCTTTCTGTTGAGCGCGGCCCTGGGCTTGCGCATGGGCGCGGCGCTGCTGGCCCCGCCGCGTGGCTTCACCGTCGGCCAGAACATGCTCTGGGCCATTGCGAACTTTGCCAAAGTCTGGCTACTGGTGCTGCTGCCCGCCATCCTCGTCGGCTCGCTGATCGAAGGCTTTATCACACCCGTGATTGTGCGGATGCTGTACGGGTGATACAGGCGATGACCAGATGACCAGATGACCAGATGACCGTTCATTAGAAACTGCCAACTGCCAACTGCATAGC
The DNA here is from genome assembly GCA_025454695.1 of Chloroflexaceae bacterium. Taxonomy (GTDB): domain Bacteria; phylum Chloroflexota; class Chloroflexia; order Chloroflexales; family Chloroflexaceae; genus JALONX01. The sequence continues at coordinate 4,081 of JALONX010000580.1, read as the reverse complement.
GGTTCTCACTTCTCACTTCTCACTTCTCAATCCACATGCCATCCTTCACCCACGCCGGTCACACACTCACCTGGGAAACGCACAATTCTGATGATCATCCGATCATCTTCATCCACGGCTATTCTGGCAACCGGGCCATCTGGCGGCGGGAACTGGAGCGCTTTGCGCCCCTGGGCCGCTGCATCACGCTGGATTTGCCCGGCCACTACCCGGCCACGGTGCCCGCTGGCTACCGCACCCTGCACCAGGACGATCTGATCGAGCTGGAAACCAGAGCCGTGCAGGCGATTGTGGGCAACAGCCCGGTGACGCTGGTGGGCCATTCCACCGGCGGGCTGGTGGCGCTGGCGGTAGCGGCTCGCCTGCCGCAGCAGGTGCAGCGGGTCGTGAGTCTCAACAGCGTGGTGTGGGGGCCGCTCAGCGGGGTGTTGCGGCAGTTCCAGCGCTGGCTTCGCACCGGCGGCTATGCCCGCTACTGGCTACTCTACCGCATGACGCAACTCTCCTTCCGCTTGATGATGCAGGGCATCGCCGACAGCTACGTGGCTGATGCGAAAGCGCTGCGTCACAATCGCATGGTGTGGGAAGCCTGCCGCCTCTGGCACCCCAGCTACCGCCATTCGCGCATTCACAATTTTGCCGTGCTGCTGCGCATGCTGGAAAGCTGCGATATTCGCCCGCTGATCGCGGGCATGGCGGTGCCTGTGCTGGCCATCACTGGCGCGGCAGACCCGGTGGTGCCAGCGGAACAGACGCGCTGGCTGGCCCGACACCTGCCCCATGTGCAGCTCCATGTGCTAGAAAACGTGGGCCACATGACGCAGTGGGAAGCTGCGCCCCAGTTCGAGCAGTTGGTGAGCAACTGGTTGGCTGAGCCTGTGCTGGGCTAAACCTGAGGTTTTTCACCGCGGAGCCTGCCCTGAGTGAAGTCGAAGGGGGCGCGGAGGATGCGGAGGTGAGTCGTAAGCTCAAAACCTCCCTTCTCTCTGCGCCCTTTGTGTTTTTGTGCTGAAAAACAGACCATTTCCAGGGTAGAATAAGAACGAGAGTTGTTTTGAGAAAGTTCTCACAAAAGCCGACCCGGTTCCTGAGCTTGACGAAGGGGAGCGTGCCGAAGGAGCACAAAGTTCACAACCTGTTGGAGCAAAACGTCAATTTACGAGTCCTTTGCACCCCTTCGACAGGCTCAGAGCTGGTCTGAAAAGCCGCTCGCAACGCCTGTCCTGAGGTATCGAAGGGGCGCAAAGCGCACAAGGGTTTGCAGATGGACGTGTTGGGCCAGCCCTTTGCGGCTTTGCGACTTTGCGCGAGCTACAACAAATGACCTTTTCAGGGAGTTGCTCAGGGCAGGCTTTTGCGGCTTTGCGTGAGAAACATAACGAGAGGGAACTATGAGCCTGATCCTGGAAACCACCGATACAGCCCAGCTTCAGCGCGACTGGCGGCGGGGCTACGAGTCACAGCCGGAGGAACACAGCTACTGGATTGACGAAATTGAGGGCCAGATTCCACCCGATTTGCATGGCACGCTTTTTCGCAACGGCCCTGGCCTGCTCGATGTCAACGGCCAGCCCATCCATCACCCCTTCGACGGCGATGGCCTGGTGAGTTCGTTTGCTTTTGCCAACGGGCGCTGCCACTACCGCAGCCGCTTCGTGCAGACCGAGGGCTACCGGGCCGAGCGAGCAGCGGGCAAAATCCTCTACCGGGGCGTGTTTGGCACCCAGCGGCCCGGCGGATGGCTGGCTAACATGCTCGATCTGGGGCTGAAAAACGTTGCCAACACCAATGTGATCTACTGGGGCGGCAAACTGCTAGCGCTGTGGGAAGCCGCCGAACCCTATCGCCTCGACCCGGCCACGCTGGAAACGCTGGGGCTGGATCGGCTGGAAGGGCTGTTGCAGCCGGGCGATGCCTTTGCCGCCCACGTACATGTTGACCCGTTTTGCCACTGGGATGGCGGTGCCTCCTGTCTGGTCAATTTTGCCGTGAAGCCTGGCCTCAACACCAGGCTCAATCTGTTTGAGTTCGACCAGGCCGGGCGGCTGCTGCGGCACCAGAAGTTTGAACTGGGCGGCTTTGCCTTTATCCACGACATGGCGATTACGCCGAACTACGCTATTTTTTTTCAGAACCCGGTGGGCTACAACCCGCTGCCCTATGCCCTGGGTTGGCGCGGGGCGGGCCAGTGCCTGGTGTCGCAACCGGGCAAAGCCACCCGCATCCTGGTGCTGCCCCGCCATCCGTCATTGGGCGAGGCCCGCGTCTTCACCACTGAGTCTGGCTTTGTTTGGCACCACGCGAATGCGTTTGAGGTGGGCGATGAGCTGGTAGTGGACTCGATCTGGTACGATTCCTACATTGGGATTGACCCGGAGACCGATTTCCGCAAGATTGAGTTTGGGGGCTTGCCGCCGGGGCAATTGGCCCGCACCACCATCAACATGCGCACGGGCGCAACTGAGCGGCGCTTTTTCGACACCCGTTGCTGCGAGTTTCCGGTGTTGCACCCGGCAAAGGTGGGGCGTGACTACCGCTACGTCTACATGGCGGCGGCTGACGGGCCGAGGGGCAATGCACCGCTTCAGGCGGTGTGGAAGTTTGACCTGGCGACGGGGCAGCAGCAGGTGTGGAGCACCGCGCCCCGTGGTTTTGCCGACGAGCCAATTTTTGTGCCGCGCCCTCGCAGCGCCGAGGTGGCCGGGGCGGTGACGCCCGACGTGGGCGACCCCCAGGCCAACGCCAGGCCGGATGAGGACGACGGCTGGCTGCTGACGCTCGTGTATGATGGGGCGCGGCACCGGTCGCAGCTGGTGATTCTGGATGCCCGCGGCCTGGAGCGGGGGCCGCTGGCGGTGTTGCACCTCAAGCAGCACCTGCCCCACGGTTTACATGGCAGCTTCACCTCGCGTTATTTTGGCCCAGATGTGTGAAGCGTAAATACACAGGGAAAAAAGGGAAATAAAGGAAATGACAACTTGACCCTCAGAACATTTCCTTCATTTCCTTTATTTCCTTTGCAGTTCCACCAGTTTCCTGTAACGCTCACGCGCTATAGCGGGCCTGGGCTGCTTCAAGGGCGACAACGGCCTGGTTATAGGCGTCAACCAGGCGAGCGATGGCCTGTTCGGGGTGGTGCAGCCGGTTGGTGCGGCTGAGATGTTCGATCTCCTGGCAGTGCGAAGCCAGGGCCTGGGCGCCAATGCTAGCGCTGGTGGATTTGAGGGTGTGGACGGCCCGCACCAGGTCATTGGTGTTGTTCTGGGCGTGGGCGGTTTGTAATGCCTGCACCAGCTGGCGCGAGTCGCGCAGAAAGAGTTCGAGCAGTTCGAGCACAATGGCTGGGTCGCCGTCGCCCAATTCTTCACACAGCTGCTCTAGCACGGTGATGTCGAGCACCGGGAGCGCGTCGGCGGCAGCGTTAGCCGGTGGGGTTGGTTCCTCGGCGTCAGGAAGAGCGCGGTTAATCACCTCGCTCAGTTGGGCAAGCTGGATGGGTTTACTCACGTAATCGTTCATTCCTGCCTCCAGACAGCGTTCGCGGTCGCCTCGGAGGGCGTTAGCCGTCATTGCGATAATCCAGGGTTTATGGGCTTCGGGCCAGCGCTGCCGAATCTGGCGGCTGGCTTCCAGGCCATCCAGTTCGGGCATTTGCACATCCATCAATACAACGTCGTAGGGCTGGCGGTTGAGAGCTTCTAACACTTCCAGGCCGTTGGCGGCCATGTCGGCGCGGTATCCCAGCCGTTGCAGCATCCGCAGCGCCACCTGCTGGTTCACAGCATTGTCTTCCGCCAGCAGAATACGCATCCAGGGGCGGTGGGGCACGTTCACTGGTGCGGCCAATGTGCCAGAACGGGCAGGCGCAGCCACATCGCCTTTGCCGAGCAGGCTCATCATCGCGTCGAGCAGGTAGGATGGCTTCACCGGTTTATAGATTACGATGCTTTGCGGTAACTCGTTGGCCACCCGGCGACGTTCCTGGTCGCCAAGGGTGGTAAGCAGAATCAACGGCAACCGGGGGTGTTGCAGTCGCAGCGCGGTGATGAGATCTACGCTATTAACATCGGGCATGTGTAGA
>JALONX010000579.1 GCA_025454695.1 Chloroflexaceae bacterium | reverse complement strand
CTAAACGATTACTCGATTGACCCTTCGACAAGCCCTTCGATACACTCAGGGGGGCCTCAGGGCAGGCGGATTGACGATTGGCGAACCGCAAGGGAAATGAGGGAAATGGTTCTGAGCATCAGTTCATAATTTCCCTTATTTCCCTATTGTTACGCATCACACAGCACGTTTCACGCAGTACGCAGCACGTTTCACGTTTCACGTTTCACGCAGTACGCTTCACGCAGTCCGCAGCCGTACATGTGTACCGATTATAACAAATTTCTAACTCCCACCAGCTGCTTGCACGCAACTTTTTTGCGACACATGCGTTATAATAAAAGCAGGAAACTATCGTAATTAAGAAAGGAATGTGCAGTGTCTTACACTCCTTATACGTCCTCGCCAACCGATGTGTTGCGCCAGCAGAGCATCATGACGCAAGTCTATGCGTGGATGACGGCGGGGCTATTGTCCACCGGCGCGGTGGCCATGTTTGTGGCCAATGACGCCGGTTTGCAACGGGCCATTTTTGGCAACTCCATTGTCTTTTTTGGGCTAATTATCGCCCAACTGATCGCGGTGTTTGCCCTGTCGCCCATCGTGTCACGTTTCGGCTCGGCGGTGGGCACGGCGGTGTTTCTGGGCTACGCCCTGCTCAACGGTTTGACACTGTCGGCGATCTTCCTCGTCTACACGTCGGAGTCCATTGCAGGTACGTTCTTCGTCACTGCTGGCACGTTTGGGGCAATGAGCGCCTATGGCTACTTCACCAAACGCGATTTGACCGGTATCGGCAGCTTTCTGTTTATGGCTCTCATTGGCCTGCTGATCGCCTCGGTGGTCAATATCTTCTGGGCCAACTCCACGCTCTACTGGATCATCACCTACGCCGGTGTGCTGATCTTCGTCGGACTCACGGCCTACGACACCCAGAAGATCAAGGCGATGGCGGCGTCGGCCTACAACGAAGAAGGTGGGCGGCGGGTCGCCATCATCGGTGCGCTGACCCTCTACCTCGACTTCATCAACCTCTTCCTGATGCTGCTGCGCATTCTGGGTGGGCGGCGCGACTAATCCAGTTACGAGTTACGAGTTACGAGTTACGAGTTGTCTGAGTCGGTGATTGGGGGCGCTCCGCGAGGAGCGTCTCTTTTTATTGCAGATTGGAGATTGGCCGAACAGAAACGCAGAGGGGCAGAGGCACAGAGGCGCAGAGGTTTCTGGTTATGCATTATGTTTACGCTTTATCGTTCATCGTTCATCGTTCATCGTTCATTGTTAACCCCTCTATGCCCTCTGTGTCCTCTGTGGCAATTGCTGAAATGCTGACCGACTTGCGCAAAACGTACAGATGAGCTATTGTAGAGCAGCGTTGCAACTCGCAACTCGCAACTCGTCATTCGTAACTTGTCATGCCCAACGCTCCCACCCATGACGCTATCGCCTTAATCACCAGCTTTGCGATTTTGCCTGGCAGCTATGCCCTGCTGCTGCAAAGCGGCGAAACACCCACCCAGGCCAGTGTTGGCGCGGCGATTGTGGTGGTGGCGCATCTGGTTGGCTCCTTCTGGCTTAGCCCCGACCTGGATCTGGACGGCGCGATTGACAACCGCTGGGGGCCGCTGTTCTGGATCTGGCGGCCCTACATGTGGGCCGTGCCCCATCGCCACCGCATTCTGTCACATTCGGGCTTTTCGGCTCTGCTGCGGCTAGGCTACCTCTACCTGGTGATCAGCCTGTTGCTCTTTGGGGTGGGCGTTGTGGCCAATGCGGTGAGTGGCGTGGCCGAAGCGTCCTACTACGATATTTTTCGTGAACTCGTTATTGGTACCATCACCGAACACCCTCGCGAGGCCCGCCTAATAGCGGTGGGCGTGGTGCTGAGCGACCTTATCCACACCATCACCGACCATTTGGTGACCAACGGCAAGGGCCTGCTGCGTTTCTTCGGCATCCGCATCACCCGCGACTACCGCAACCACGACCGCTGGCGTCGTTCGCGGCGGTAGTATTACATTTCCCGCCAGAGTTCTCGCAAAGCCGCCAGGCAGGCGACGTTTGCTTGCGGCAAACTTTCCCGACCTCAACGTCATCTTCTCGCTCGCTGAAGAAGCGACCGCGCACCTGGTGTTATGTGAGCCTGCCGTTTACTGTACTCTGCTTTTCTTTGATTCGGTGGCCATAACAGCCTGGTCTGTTTGCTGTTTTGTGCGATGGGAATGCGCAAACAGGACAAACTGGCTACCATGCACCATGTGGCGTATGCTCTAGCATCGCCTATAATGGCGACGGTGTGTTTAGCTAAACAATGAAAGGTAGGCCATGCAATTCTCCATCCGTCAGCCCCTAATGGCGCTTATCGTTCTCGTTTCGTTTCTGCTCGTCGCCGCTGCTGGCGCACAACAGTCGAATATAACCACGATTTATCTCCCCCTGGTGATGGCGGCTGGTGCGCCAGTGAGTCCTACGGCCAACCTGCAAGTTACCACCGCGACCTACCTGGGCGGCGCGGGCAACGACAGCGCCAGTGCGGTTGATATTGCGCCCGATGGCTCGCTGGTGTTTGCGGGCAACCTGCCCGGCCATAACCCCGGCGGCGTTACGCCGGTTTCTCTGCTTGGCGGCGGCGATGGCGCGGTGGTGCGATTTAACTCTAGCGGCACGGCGGTGCAGTCCATCACCCGCGTTGGCAGCAGCGTGAGCGACATGGAGCTGGACGACAATGGGCGGATTGTGGTGTGTGGCAATTTTGGGGTGGCCAAATTGCAGCCCGACGGTGCAGGCATGATCTGGAGCGCCAACCCTGGCGCGGTGAGCCGCTGTGCGGTGGGGCGCGACGGCACCACGGCGGTGGCGAGCAATGGGGCAGTGTTTCTGTTTAATGCCGCTGGAACCCAGTTGGCCACATGGCGCGTGGCTGGAACGGCCCTGTTTGACATTGCGGTGGACTCGGCCAGCAGCCGCGTGTTTGCCACTGGCTACACCCAGGATGATGGCGCACCATGTAACGAGTTGCAGATCGCCTACCTGCGGGCCTACGACTACAGCGGGCGGCAGGCCTGGCAGAGCTATGGCTGGAACCGTAGCGAGGCGGGCGGGGCCAACCTGTGCGCCGACACGCGGGGCGAGCGGGTGGCCATGGGCCGCGACGGCAAACTCTACTTTGCTGGCTCCATCAACGGCGGCACCGGGGCCTCGGTGTTCGCCCGTGATCCCCAAACCATCGGCACCCGGCTCGATGGCAGCCGCAACGTGACGACAGACAACTTCAACAATGCCTTTAACACCGGTTCGATTAAAATGACGTGGTTTGGCCGCTACACCCCCGCCACTGGCGCGCTCGAACTTGGCTCCTCGCTGCTGACGCGCCTGAGCAACAGCCGGGGCAACTCGCTCACCCCCAGTGGCATCGCCGCCGACAGCGAAGGGCGGGTGTTTCTGGTGGGCGGCGCGGCCTCGGCCATTCAGAACCGCGACAACCGCCAGATCGCTGGGCGCACAGTCGCAGCCTACGGCGGCTTTGAAGCCTACACGGCGGTGTTCAGCGCCGACTTCCGCCAGCGCATCGTCTGGACGCCCTTTACCGGGCCGACGGAGGCGAATGGTTTTCACGACTCAGGGGCGGCGGCGGTGGCCGTGCGCGATGGCGTAGCGCTGGTAGGGGCCAATCTCAACAACACCAATCGCGCCCGTGGCGACGGCAAACTCCCGCTGGGCAGCTTCCTGACGCACCAGGCGCTCCAGCCCTCGCCCGCCTCGCTCACCGCGCCAGAGGCGTACATGGCGGTGTGGCCGGTGCGGTGAGGGCGTGAAACGTGAAACGTGAAGCGTGAAATGTGAAGCGTGAAATGTGAAGCGTACTGCGTGCTGCGTACTGCGTGCTGCATACTGCGTGCTGCGTATCTCAGAGTCTCCTTATTCATACATCATACTTTCATACATCATACTTTTCTTGCTCCGGTCTCCGGTCTTCCGTCTCCGGTCTGGAAAAATCGTCAATCGTCAATCGTCAATCTCAATGTCTCTCTGGCGTGATCACAACTTCGTTCTGTTCTGGCTGGCGCGCACGGTGTCGCTGGCTGGTTCGGCCATTACCACCGTCGCGTTGCCGATTCTGGTGTTTCAGCTCACCGGCTCGGCGGCCCAAACGGCCCTGCTGGCGGCCATGCGGGTGCTGCCCTATCTGGTTTTCGGGCTGGTGGCGGGGGCCGTGGCCGACCGGGTCAATCGCCGCCGCATGATGGTGGGCTGCGATCTGCTGAGCGTGGCGCTGCTGGCCAGTTTGCCGCTGGCGAGTCTGTTTGGTGTGCTTACGCTGCCCCACATCTACGCCGTGGCGTTGCTGTCGGCCAGCGCCTTTGTCTGGTTCGATGCAGCCAACTTTGGTGCCCTGCCTGCCCTGGTGGGGCGCACACGACTGGTGGAAGCCAACAGCCTGCTCTGGTCGTCGAGCATTCTGGTGGAGATTGGGGCGTTGGCCCTGGGCGGTTTTATGGTTGCCCGGCTTGGCCCCGCGCCCACCCTCGCCCTCGACGCGCTGAGCTACCTGGCCTCGGCCCTGCTGCTGCTGGTGATTCCAAAGGCGTTTGAACAGCATGGAGACCGAAGACCGGAGATCGTTGAGGACAGACCGGAGACCGGGTCGAAAGTACGCAGTTCGCAGTTCGCAGTTC
>JALONX010000578.1 GCA_025454695.1 Chloroflexaceae bacterium | reverse complement strand
GACCGCATGGTTGATGCGCTGATTGTCTACGACAACGCCGAGCGGCTGCGCTCAGCCGGGATGAACTGATGTTATTCACCGCGGAGGGCGCGGAGGGAATGAGAGACTGGGGATTAGAGATTGGTAATACAATTTCTTTGTTCATTCTCAATTCTCAATTCTCAATTCCTCTTCTTTACGCTCTCAGCGGTGAATTCCCTTGATAATTCTCCCGCCCGTTCCACAATCATATCCAGTGCGCGACTGCGGCTGTGGAGCAATACTTCCAGCTCGCGTACCAGGGTGTGCAAGCGGCGGAATTCACGGCGCAGCTGCTGTTCGGCCAGCGGATCGGGGGGCGTGGGGCAGTGTTGGAGCCAGGCCTCAACATGTTCGCTGGTCAGAAGTCTGTCACCGGGGCCGTAACGACGAAGATGATGCCAGAGCTGACCGGCACTGTCGGCCAGCATGCGAATGCTATCTATTGCCATGAACGAGTATTTGCATGTTACCATCAATAAAAACGAACGTCCTGGTATCCATGGTAGCGCGTTCGTGGGCGTCTGGTATCGGTCTTAGGGTGGAAGCTTGCCCCACCGCAGGGCGGAAATAGCCTGAATGCCTGCCGCACGGGGATAATTCCTGGTATAATCCAAAAGGAAACGAAAACACCAGGATTGTGAGAAACTGTGCAAACTGCGATTGAAACAACAACAAGCCCTTCAGCGCTACAGCGTGCCACTGCGGCACCGAGCTTTAACGCCCGCAAGCGCTTTTTGCGCGTGTCGCTCTTTTTTTTGCGGGTGGTCATTCACATCTATTTCTGGGATATTTTTCTGGTGCGCTATAGCGCCTTTCGCTGGTATGCCCGCCGCAGCGCCCTGGGCCGTTGGGTGAAGATTGCCCGCCGCTTCCGCTTTATGGCCCTGGAGCTGGGCGGCACCCAGATTAAACTGGGCCAGTTTCTTAGCTCGCGGGCTGATATTGTGCCCGATGCGGTGCGCCACGAGCTGGCGGGCCTGCAAGATGAGGTGCCCGCCGCGCCTTCCAGCCATGTGCTGGCGGTGATTATGGAAGAGTTGGGCGCGACGCCGCACGAATTGTTTGAGACGTTCGACTCAAAGGCGGTGGCGGCGGCCTCACTTGGCCAGGTTCACTATGCTACGCTGCCCAACGGCGAAGAAGTGGCCGTTAAGGTGCAGCGGCCCCACATCGAAGACATCATCGAGGTGGATTTAAGTGCCCTCGGCTGGGTCATCCGTTTGATTAAAAACTACCCGCCGATTCGCCGCCGGGCCGACCTGGAAGCCTTGCTCGACGAGTTTGCTAAGGTGCTGCGGGAAGAATTGGATTACGTGCAGGAAGCTCGTAACGCCGAGATTTTTCGTACCAACTTTGCTGACGACCCTGGTGTCTACACGCCCATGCCGGTGCGCGAGATGACAACCCGGCGGGTGCTGGTGATGGAGCGCATCAACGGCGTCAAAATCACCGACCTGAAAAAGCTAGACGAACTGGGCGTGAGTCGCCACGAGTTGGCTGAGCGGGTCAACACCTCGTACTTGAAACAGTTCTTTGTCCACGGTTTCTTCCATGCTGATCCGCACCCGGGTAACCTGTTTGTGCAGCTGGAGCCGCAACTGCCGGTGGTGCGTGCCAACGGCCACGCTCCCGCTGAAGCACTGACCTGGCCAACCATAGCCGAGGCTGCGCCCTACGTTAATGGCAACGGCCACCACGCGGCTAATGGCACGCTGCCCCACGCCGAAGAGCCGGAGGCCATTCCGGCGGCAGGCAGGCCGTTTAAGCTGATTTTTGTGGATTTTGGCATGGTGGGCCGCCTGCCCCCACAAACCATGGAAATTGTGCGCGGCGGGGTGCTTGGCCTGGCCACCAACGACGCTGAACGCATTGTCGAGTCGCTTGCTCAGCTGAATATGATTTTGCCGGGGGCCGACCGCAGGCCGATTGTGCAGGCGATAGAGATACTTTTGCGCTACTCCTATAACCGCACCATGCGTGAACTGAGCAACATGGATGTGGAGGAGATTTTCAGCGAGACTCACGCGATTATCTACGACCTGCCCTTTCAGATTCCGCAAGATTTGCTGTACCTGGGGCGGGCGCTGAGCATGGTGGGCGGCCTGGCCACCGCCATCGAACCCGACATCAACCTGTTTGAGTCGCTGCGGCCCTTTGCCCGCCAGATGATGGATCGCGAGCGGCAGCAGGGCGATTGGGCCTCGCGCATGCAGCACGAATTGCAGGAAATTGGCAAAATTTTGCTCACACTGCCGCGCCAGATGGACAGCTACTACCGCGCCGCCAACCGAGGTGAACTCCACACCCGTTCAGATTACAGTAAGCTGGAGCGGGAGTTACGGCGGGTGGAACGCTCGAACGAGCGGCTGACCGCCGGGATTGTGGCGGTGGGGCTGTTTCTTGGTGGGGTGCAGCTGCGTTCCCAGGGACTAGAAAAAGAGGCCCAGCGGGCCTGGCTGGCCGCCGCCGCCACCGTAGGCTGGTCGTTCTGGCCCCGTAGCGACCGCTAGTTTACTCACCACAAAGGCACAAAGGCCACAAAGTTTTTGCAGTTCCTTTGTGCCCTCTGTGTCTTTGTGGTACATGCTTTCTGCATGTTCGGCGGTGAGTAGCAAAACGTATCACCAGGTTGTGGAATGAGGAATGCCCGTTTGGCCATGCTTGCCTTCGTCTCACGCATAACGGGTTTTGTTGCAGCATGCGCCCGCAATGCCCTGGCCCGCTTTGTGTTCGGGCTGGCGGCAGCGTTGGCGTTGGCCGCGCTGGCCGGTTTTTTTATCTTTCGCCCCGACCCCCGTGACGACCTGCGTGCTGCTGACCGACTGTTTGCTGCCGGGCGCTACCACGACGCGCTGAACCAGTATGCGCTGCTTTCGGCCCAGAGCGGCGAGGCTCGCCCTGCCCTGCGTTTGGGCATGGTGCGGGCGGTGCGGGGCGAGTATGATCTGGCGGAGCGGGCCTTGCGGCGGGCCATGCAGCTTGGTCTCAACCAGACTGACTACAACATGGCGCTGCTCTACCTTGGCCACAGCCTGCTGGGGCGCAACCAGGCTGCCCTGGGGCTGGATAGCTGGCGGTTGGTGGAAGGCTGTGGCTCGCCGCCATGCCCCTACGACGGTGTGCGGCAGCTGGTGCAGGCCGAGGCGGCCCTGGCCCGTGGCGAATATGCCGTAGCCGAAGGTGGGTACGAGCGGGCGCTGGCTCAGCCGCTGCCCACCGATTGGCAGGGGCTGGCGCGTTACCGGCAGGCACTGCTGCTGGCGGCCCGTGACCCCACTGCTGCCCTGCGCACGGTGCAGGCTGCTCTGCCCACGAGTCCCCCGGCTGACCCGCTGCTGGCTCCGCTGTTGCCCGACACTGGCAGCGATGCGGCCCAATTGATGACGATTCTTCAGGCCGAAGCGACTCAACGGCCCCAGATGCTGGGGCAATATTATCTTGACCGCAACCTGTTTGGCCTGGCCGAGGCCCAGTTTGCCCAGGTTGCGCCCGGCAGCAGCGAAGCCCTGGCCGCTTCGGCCTATGCCGCCTACACCCGCTGGCGGGCAGGCGACCGGCAGCGGGGCCTGGAACGGCTGGAGGCGCTGGTGCAGGCCCACCCGCAGGAACGGCGGGCACGCACGTTGCTGGCGCTGGCCTACCTATCGCAGGATGATGCTGAAGCGGCCCGCTCGCAGCTGGAAGCGCTGTCCCCCGCCGACGCCGACACGCACCTGGCCTGGGCCAACTGGTATGTGACGCAGCGGGATTATGTTGGTGCCGCCGATGAGTACCGTCGCGCCCTGGAACGGGCCGCACCTGCCGAACGGGGACGCTATGCCCTGCTGGTGGCTCGTTTTCACCTCAACACCTCCTACGAAATCTGTAGTTTTGGCCTGCCCGCCGCCGAGATGGCCCGCCGCACCCTGCCCGATGACGCGGATGTGCTGACGACGCTGGCGGCCAGCCACTACCAGTGTGGCGAGTTTGCTGCCGCTGCCGAGACTGCCCGCGCCGCCCTTGCCCGCAGCCCCAATGCCCCTGACGCCAGCTTCTACCTTGGCGCAGCCCTTACCCAACTGGGCGACCAGCAGGCAGCCCGGCTAGCCCTCGTCCGTGCGGCAGACCTCGCCCCCGCCTCCGACTGGCGCGTGCGGGCCGAGCTAGCCCTGGCGCAAATGCCCTGAGTCAGACCGAAACCGTATTTCAACGCAGAGGCGCAGAGAGGCAGAGACGCAGAGCGTTAAACACAAGGGAAATAAAGGAAATAAGGGAAATATGGCTTGGCCTTCAATTTCCTTCATTTCCTTCATTTCCTTGCTTCGATTTGTTCTCGGTTCTGGGTTCTTTCCTCCCGCTCCTGGCCCCAAAGTTGCTCCATGCTCCACCACATCGTTGGATGCTGGATGAAAGGAGCAAGTATGAAAATTTTCTCGACCCGCACTCACGGGATTCTGGATTACGTCAGCGTCGGGACGCTTTTTGCGTTGCCGCACGTGTTCAACTGGCACGGCCCGGTGAAGACCCTGCTAACCGGCGCGGCCCTGGGGACTCTGGGCTACAGCCTGCTGACTCACTACGAATTGGGCCTGGTGAAGGCACTGCCGATGGAGGCGCACCTGGCGCTGGACGCGATGAGCGGGGCCATGCTGTGTGCTGC
>JALONX010000577.1 GCA_025454695.1 Chloroflexaceae bacterium | reverse complement strand
CCGCCGTTCGCTTTCGGCAATCCAGCGCCGCACAATCGTCTCGGTCTGCTGTTGAAATTCGAGGTCAATTGTGAGCACCAGGTTATTGCCATTGACCACCGGTTGCACGGCAAAGCGCTCACTGCGGGGGCGCTCGCGGGCATCTACCATGAGGCGATCACGGCCCATGCTGCCGCGCAATTCGTTCTCGTAGCTGCGCTCCAGGCCGTCTTTGCCAATGCGGTCATCGTTGAGGTAGGGCGGAATGCCGCGCAGGCGCGGGTCAATCTCGCGGCTGATATTGAGGCGACAGTTGTCCACCACCTCAACCGTATCAAGCAGACTGTTGAGCCAGGAACTGGCAGGGTTGTTATTGAGCAACTGACATTCGTTGATGCGGCCCGTATAGCCCAGCAGGTGCGACAACGACTGCACCTCGTTGCTGAGCGGGTAGCGGCGACGGTAGTCTTCCACAACAATCACACCGGGCAGGTGGGCACTGTTTTCATGCATCACCAGGGCCAGTTCGTGGGGAATGTCTTCTTTCACCAGCAGCGACTCGTAGCGCGGCACATCGTCGCGGTTAATCAGGTCTTCAATCGGGTTGTTGAGCGTAACTGCTTTGGTAAAAACCTGGCTAAGATTCAGTGCCGCCATGCTGTTGGCCGGGGCAATCGTCACCGTGAGCGGGGCACCTGGGTCGAGGATGGGTGGCAGGGAACTTAGCCGCTCCAGCTCAACCCGCAGGTTGGGGGTACTATCGAGTAGCAGCGCCGGTGAAATGGTGAGTGTGCTGGTGAGGGTAGCGATCTGGGCCACTTCGCTAAGCACCTGTGCCCGTTCGACGGAGCGCCGGGGCGGCAGGCTTTCTGGCATCACCGCCAGGTTGTAAATCGGCACACTTTCGGCCAGCAGCGTCTTGCCGTCACGGGCAAGAATCTCGCCACGCCGGGGCGTCACCGGAACATAACGATTAACCAGCAGATCAACGCTATTGGTATTGCGACGGGACTCGCTGTCTACCAGTTGCAGCTGGTAGAGGCGGCCAATGAGAACAGCCACCACCACCACCACGAGTGCCCGTAACACAATCAAGCGTCGCATCGCATCACCCACGCTGCACAATAAACCAGCGCATCAGCGCAAAGATCGGTACCATAATCACCAGGGCTGCCACCATGCCCGGCAAAATCACCCAGCCCGCATAGGATTGCCATTCCAGCGGGGCCACGGTCAGGGCATAAATCAGCGCCAGGATGGTTTCATACACCAGCACACCAACCGGAATGGCCACTGCCGGCAAGAGAAAGCCCTCGATTTGCAAGCGCCGGGTGAGCAGTGCAATCAGGCTGGTGGCAACCACTAGCGCCAGGGCATGGCTGCCAAAGGGCGCAGTGCTAAACACATCCAGGCCCAGCCCGCCATAAAACGCCCAGCGTATCACCCCATCCACACCGTTGTCAATCTGCAACGAGCGGCTGCCCACCAGCACCCGGCAAAGCACCACTACCAGCACCAGGGCGGGCGGGAATTCCAACGGCGAGGGCAAGAGTGTGATCTGCACCAGCGCCAGCCCCACCAGCGCCGCAATCAGCAGCAGTTCATAAGCAATCCGCTCTTCCAGGCGTTTCACGGCAGAATCAGCCATACGTAGCGCACCCGGTCGGGGTCAACATATGGGCGTAGTTCGGCTACCTGGGTATAGCTGTCGCTGTTGATCGCTTCAATGGTGCCAATGGGGATGTTAGCGGGCACCGACGCTAGCGGCATGGGCAGGTTAAGCGTGCCACTGAGTCCAGCGCTCACCACCGCGTCGCCAATGGCCACCGCCGAGTCGCGGTCAACTTCCAACTTCAGCCGCGAGCCGCGCTGCCACTGCCCCCGCACCAGGCCCAGGGTGGAGTCCTCGTCATGGATGACACGGGCGCTGATCTGGCTGCCGAAGTCGGTAATCAGTAATACATCGGCAGTGGCGGGGCCAACCGCTTCCACAATGCCCACGAGCGCCGCCGGGTTGGTGCCAGTCTGGCCGATCACGGCCATGCCAACCTGCACACCGTTGTCACTGCCCCGGGCAATCGTCATCACCCGGCGGCCCGCGTCCGAAGAGCGCACGGTGACTTCGGCCCCCAGCAGCTTCCAGGGCTTTTCCTGCTGAATGGCCAACTGCTGCCGAAGGTAGATATTCTCAACCTGGGCCTGGTTGCGTTTCAATAGCTCGGCTTCAAGCTGGCTCACCTGCTGCCGAAGCGCTTCATTTTCGGCCTGCAACTGCCCGCTGCCAAAGCCGCCAAACAGGTCGCCCAGGCCATCGCGCATGGCCGTGAGAGTCTGGGCCACGGGGCCAAGGGCCTGCTGCGCCAGGCCGCGGGTAGGGCCAAGCATGCCACTGCTGCTGAGCAACAGCAAGGCCAGGGCCAGGGCGCTAAACAACAGGGCCAGCACCACGGGGCGGCGGGAGGTAGCGGCGGCTGAACGCTCTTTCCGCAGTTTCAGCGAGGGGTCGTTCAGGTAGTCACGCATGGCAACGAAGATGGTCTGTTATAGCTCGCGCAAAAACGTAAAGACGCAAAGAGAGAGCACGTTCACCTTCATCTGCAACTCTTTGCGCATTGCGCCCCTGCACCAGGGCGAGTTTTGTGTCAATGACCGCTATGGGAAGCGGGCCTTGCGGCTCTGCTGCGAGCGGGTGAGAATATCCTGGTAGACTTTGTTTTCAAAGTTTTCTACCATTTTGCCCGCCCCACGGGCCACACACGAAAGCGGGTCTTCCGCAACATACACCGGCATTTTGGTTTCAGCGGCGATGCGCTTGTCTAACCCGTGCAACATGGAACCGCCACCGGCCAGGGTAATGCCGTGTTCCATAATGTCGGCCACTAGCTCCGGGGGAGTCTCTTCCAGCGCCGAACGCACTTCCTGCACAATGGCGTTTACCGGGCCAGCAATGCCTTCGCGCAGCTCCACACTGCTCACTTCCACCGCTTTCGGCAGGCCAGTCAGCAGGTCGCGCCCGCGCAGCACCACTTTAATCTCTTCGTCCAGCGGGTAGGCGCTCCCGGCAACGATCTTGGCCCGTTCGGCCATGCGTTCACCGATCAGCAAGTTGTATTCCCGCCGTGCGAACTGAATTATGGCTTCGTCAATCTCGTCACCCGCAATGCGGATGGAGTGATTGATAACAATGCCGCCGAGGGAAATGACGGCTACTTCGGTGGTGCCACCGCCAATATCCACTATCATGCTGCCCATTGGCTCGTCCACCGGTAGCCCGGCCCCAATCGCCGCCGCCATCGGTTCATCCACAACGTAGGCGTCGCGGGCCTTGGCATGCAAGGTAGCGTCACGGGCGGCCCGTTTTTCCACCTGCGTCACCCCGGAAGGCACGCCAATAACGACGCGAGGCCGTGGATCAACCAGGGGCCATGCGCGGGTGTGGGCTTTTTTGATAAAGTGGGCGATCATCTTTTCCACCACATCGAAGTCGGCGATCACGCCATCCTTCAAGGGGCGAACGGCGACGATGTTCGACGGCGTCTTGCCCACCATGGCCTTCGCTTCCGCGCCCACGGCCAGCACTTGCTTCGTTTTTACATCAATCGCCACAACAGACGGCTCGCTGATCACGATGCCTTTGCCACGGACATGCACCAGCGTGTTGGCAGTGCCAAGGTCAATGCCAAGATCACGACTAAAGGCCCCAAACAGCGAATTAACAGGATTAAACCATCCCAAGCGAATTCTCCGGCACGTTCATAACATAATTAATTGCCGGGCTATTATAGCACACCTGGTTGACTCCATAACATGACCGCAGGCTGAAACAACAACGACCGGCACTGTGGCAGTGCCGGTCGTTGTTCGTTAACCAGTTTTATCCGGTTCGATCTTTCGATCCGTGAATGCGGTGCTAGAGCATGCTGCGCAGCACACCCACCACGCGGCCCTGAATACGCACATTCTCAGGGGTGGAATAGATCGGATCCATCGTCACGTTGGCGGGCTGGAGCCGCACGCGGTTGCCTTCGTGATAGAACTTCTTTAGCGTCACGGCGTTTTCTTCCAGCAGCAGCGCCGCCACCATCTGGCCGTTGTCGGCGTTTTCCTGAAAGCGCAGCAACACAATGTCGCCATCATCAATCAGAGCGTCAATCATCGAGTGGCCCCGTACCTTCAGCGCATAGACATCTTTGAGCTTGTCGGGCGCAGCAACATTTGCTGGGACATCAACCGTTTCGACATTGCCATTGCTGGTATCTTCCGGGTTGGGCAGCGGCGAACCAGCGGTGATAGTGCCCAGCAGCCGCACTGTTCCGAGTGCAGCTTCTGTGAGAACAGCAACCCCCATGTTGGGCAGGGTAATCCCGCGAGACACCTTCTCGTCGCGGTTAAGCATACCTTTGTCTACCAGCGCCTTGAGGTTGTAGGCCACAACCGACGTTGAGGAAATCTTGAGGTCGTGCTGAATGTCGCGGATGGCTGGCGGGTAGCCATTCTTGCGGACATACCCTTCGACATACGCAAGAATATGTTCCTGACGCTGTGACAGACCATTGGCTGAACGCATACCCATTGTTGGTGTCCTTTCGTTGCCCGCAGCCCCACGGCCAGCGGAAGTGCTTCTGCTTTTTGTGTTGGAGCCGACCGCTGTGCTGTGCGTGGTACGGTGGTGTGTAGGTAATA
>JALONX010000576.1 GCA_025454695.1 Chloroflexaceae bacterium | reverse complement strand
GAATTCTTCTTTGGGAACTATCGGGGTAACGCTATCTATGCCTATGAATTTGAACTCACCCCTGCAGAATGGACATCAGTCGCAAATGGCGCACCAGTAACTATCAGTTATGGCCCATATGCTGGAGGTAAACAGTGGCAATTTGGCCCACTAGACAAACAGAAACGCTCTATGGTAGAGCAGGTACGGGCGAACCAGCACGCTAGTGTAGAGGCGCTGCTGACACACCGAAACCAGGGCGTGCCCCAGCAGGATCAGGCTGATCTGGATGGAGCGATTGCGCAGTTGCAGGCGGCGCTGAATCCGGCGAACTGGCGAGATGCCACCAGTCTGAACCCTGAACAGACCACCACTGTGTTTGCCCACTACCAGGCTGCACTGACCCACCTGGAACGACTCGTTAGTCGTGACCCCGAAAACGACACTGCGTGGTTGGCCAGACAAACCATAACGAGCGGTATCCTGGATGTAGTCGCTGACCTGGCCGTGCTGCAGCTGGGCAAGACAGCGACCGATAAAAGCATGACACTGGCAATGGCCCACCCACGGCTGGCAGAGGCCCAGAATCTGCGCATCCAGGGGAACTATCAGGCAGTCTTGCAGGTCTACGCCCAGATTTGGCGTGACCAGGGTCTGAGGATACAATAATGGTAGACTTGCTGAAGTAGGAACATTCCTACTCTAGCAAGAACCCCTACGTACCTCATACTGCGAGGGAAGGGAACACTATGCACCGACGGTACTTGCTGGTGGGGCTGCTGGCGGCTTTTGTTGGGGGCATCGGCCTGCTGTGGGTGACGCTCGCCCGTCCTGCAGACTACGATGGTCGCATCATCAATCGCATCTACACGATTGATAACAACTGGGTACGGATTGAACTCTATAACCCGGCGGGCTTCCTGGTACGAAATTCGCAGATGGTAATGGTCATTGGCGACCGCATCTACGAACTCGGGGGCTTTGAAGGGATGGGGGTGGATACCGTGGCCTATGACCTGTCGCCGGAGGAGTTCCGGGCCGTGCCCGACGGCGCACTGGTCTTTATCTCCTATGGCTATGGACGGGATTTCGCCTTTGGCCCGCTGAATAAGAGTCGGCTCGATCGTGGCCCCCTCCGGCGCTAAGCGGGGGACAGACCCCTGGAGCCAGCCCCTGCTCCGCCTGGGCCTGGCCATGCTGTCCGGGGCCAGCATGGCCTGGCTGGCCCTGGCGGCCCCGGCCACCTATCCCCCTAATGGCATCACGGTCATCCGTACCACCGCCATCCGTACCACCGCCAGCGGCACCATTGAGCTTGACCTGTATTTGTCCAGTCCGATTCACCTGGCCGCAGGCGAGATGACCGTCTTCGTGGACGGGCGCAGGGTGCAGGCGTTCACGGTGCAGCCCGTCGATCATCTGACGCGGATCGTCGTGGCGCTGCCGCCTACCGTGTTTGCCGCCCTTCCCAACCGAGGGGAACTGGTGGTGCAGTACACCGCCAGCGGCGCGGGCATCGTGCCGTTGTACCAACCCTGGTACTTTGGCCCGCTCGACAAACGCCGCCTCGACAAGGAACCGATTATGCCGTGAACCGCCTACACGTTTACCCCACTACCTCCACCTGCACCTGGAGCCGTTCGAGGGCGGCGATGGGCAGGTCGGGAAAGGCGGCGAGGCCCCATGCATCGGTGGTGGCGCTGCGCTCCTCGCCTGTGCCAAGCAGCGTCACGGTGAGATTGGCCAGGTCGGGCCAGGAGCGCCCCGGCGGCTGCACCACTACCTCAAGCAGGCAGGCCGTCGGTTGGGCCGCATCACGGTAGATGGTCAGCGTCAGTGGTATGTTCGACTCAAGCGCCTGTTCAGACTCTAGCACCGCCAGCACCTCGCCGTAGCGGGCCGCGCCAGGGCCAGTGCGCAAGGCCGAGAGAAGCGGGGGCGGGCGCAGGGCAGCCAGCAGATCGCTGCTGAGAACCAGGGTGAGGCGACTGCCCACCTGCTGCGTCGCGGCCCGCAGCCGTTCGGCCAGGCCAGGCGGGCGGTTGGCCGTGCGCAGGTCGGCCAGCGTTGCCGGGCCAGCCGCCCCCGGCAGCAGAAAGCTCAAATCGGCGCTGTAGGTTTCGGCGGGGGCAGGCAAGGCATCAGCCGCCGCGGCCAGGGCCAACTCGTAGAGCCGGGCATACGCCCCAGAACACTCTTCGCATGCATCCAGGTGGGCGGCCACAGCGGGGAATTGGCGCACATAGCCCTCGCCCGCCAGCTGGGCCGCAATATAATCATCAAGCTGGTTCTGGCAACTGCGGCAGGCTGCATCACCGCTGCCGGAACGCAGCACAGACAGCAACATGGTAGTACGCTCCGTGGCGTTGCCGATGTTTTGTCGTGAGTCCATCATCCTTCCCCATCGTCGGGCGGGCGCAGCAAGGCCCGCAGTGGTTCGTAGCGCCGCAGTTTGCTAATATCTTTTGCCCGTGTCACCTGCACATGGCTCGGTAGCACCGTTTCACCTGCTAAGCTGCTTTCAGCCTGGGCCAACACTTCATCGGCCTGGTCATCCATGTAGCGCCCCAGCACCACCCGCCGCGAACGGGCGCTGATGGGAGCAGCCCGAATGGCCTCCCGCAATTCCGTCAGACTCAACTCCTCCAGCACGGTGGCCTCAAACGGGGGCCGTTCGAGCACCACGGCGCTGTTGTCGGCCTCGTCGTCAATCAGTGGCACCAGCCGTTTGCGGCGGCGCAGCTCATCAATCGTGGCGTTGCTAGCAACCCGCCGTGCCCAGGCCCGAAAGGCGTTCGGTTCACGGCAATCAGCCAGGCGCTGGTGAATATAGATCAAGGCCACCTGCACACAGTCGCGGGCAAATTCATGCGCTTCGGGCTGGTCACGCACAAGGTGCAGCACGATGCGGTAGAGATAGCGGGCTAGTATGTCGTAGGCCTGGGCCTGGGCGAGCAGGTCGCTGCTCTGGCAGGCGGCATACAACTCGGCGGCAGAGTAGGCCGGTTCGTCCGACATGTGGTGCTGGTTTGTTTCCCTACAATATGGCTTCTACGCACCAGCAGTATAGCATCCTTTCTGTTTGCAAGAAATAAGCGTGTCTTCAATTGCTCTATCGCTGCTGTTTACCACATGGTGCATGTCCTTTTTTGGCTTCGTAGTGCGGACTTCAGCCCGCGTCGTGACGCGGACTGAAGTCCGCACTACGTCCCCGCACTACGAACGCTTAGATAGACGTGTCGCCTAGTTATTCACCACCGCTGTGGCGGTGACAACGGGAGTGACGGTGACCACCGCCGTTGCCGTCACCGATGGGTCTGCCGTCGCGGTGAGCGTCACCGTCGGCGTGCCTGCCGTGGCCGTCGTTGTCGGCGTGCCTGCCGTGGCCGTGATTGTTGGCGAGGCGGTGCCAGAAGGTGTGGGCGTAGGCGTTTTGCAGGGGTCATCGGCATTACCCGTGCTGCTCAACCCCGCATCGCCAAACAGGATCGGTGCGCCACCGGGGGCACCGGGGTTGCCGTTGGGCACATTCCTTCCCTTGCCGCCTTCGCCACCTGGCCCACCTGGGTCGCCGTTGCCACCGTTGCCGCCATTGCCCGCTTTGCCACCGACCTTGCCTGCTGCACCGCCGGGGTTGCCGCCTGCGCCGGGGTTGGCCGTGGCGTTGCCGCCCGCCCCACCTGCGCCACCATTCTGGAAGCAGCCGCAGTTGGCCCCGTTGCCGCCATTGCCGCCGACCGCCGTAGCATTGCCACCACGCCCGCCTTCGCGCTTGTCGTTGCCTTTGGCGTCGCCGCCGTTGCCGCCAGTGGCGGTGGCAGCACCGCCCGCGCCGCCTGCACCACCGGGGCAGACATCGCAGTCGCCGCCGTTGCCGCCGGTCGCCGCAGCATCGCCGCCGCCGCCAGCCCGCGCATCGGCGTTGCCATCAACGCCGCCCTTGCCGCCAACACCAGCTTTGCCAAAGCGGGCCTCGCCCACGCCGCCAGCGCCGCCCGTGGCCGTGGCATTGCCGCCACGGGCACAGGCCGCACCGTTGGCACCGGTGGCCGTGGCATTGCCGCCCCAGCCGCCCAGCGCATCCGCTCGCCCACCATCGCCATTGGTCACACCTCTGCCGCCAGCACCAGCAAGGGCTGTGGCTTTCGCACCAACGCCACCGGTTGCCGTGGCGTCGGGCTTGCCATTCGCCGTGGCATTGCCGCCCCAGCCGCTCAGGGCAAGGGCAAAGCCACCTTCCCCACCCTTAAACGTGTCAGCAGGTGGGGCCACAAATTCCTTCTGAATGCGGTGCGCGGCAGCGCCGCCAGCCCCGGCGCGAGCATAGGCCATAGCCCCGTTGCCGCCCGTGGCGTTGTTATCACAGGTCACATCGGCACCATTGCCACCAATGCTGCTAGCGCCACCGCCTTTGCCTGCGTTGCCGCCCCGCAGCTGCACATTGCCTACACCTATCACATTGCCAATAGCCACAATGCGTGGCCCAGCAGCGCCGCCGCCATTCCCACCCACTGCCGAGGCCGAAGCACCGTTGGCAAGCGTTGACGCCGAGACAAACTTCGTGACGCGGTTGTTCAGGTACTCGGCGACCCAGAGATTGTCGTTGGCATCGACAAAGACGGAAACGGGGTTGTCCATGGTCGCGGCGGAGAAATGCGCGTAGCCGACGGCGGAGTTCAGCGCGCCGCCGA
>JALONX010000575.1 GCA_025454695.1 Chloroflexaceae bacterium | reverse complement strand
ACAACATCAACGAATGACACAAAAGACTTTTTTGTATTATAATCAAAAAAGTTTTCACTGTCAAGGGCTTGCACAGCTTTACCGCACAAGGGGCTGATGAGGGAAAACAACTTTATACTGCGTACTACGTTCTGCGTTCTGCGTAGTATGCACTGCATTCTCAGTGTCGTTATACGCAGTATGCAGTACGCAGTACGTAGTGCCTGAGTGATTCTCGGTTCCTGGTTCTTCGTCTGCTATGCTATAATCAACGAGCGGCGTACAAAGAACTATCATTGATATATGAAATAACACAGGTTCAACAAGAATGCAACCCTGTTGGGCCTGTCGCATCCTTTTAAGGCAGACAAGCGTCCTATCGCCAGCCGGGCGTACCCGGCAGATGGCAAAGGAATGAAGCATGCCGGGCGTTCCATCTGGCAGTTTCAGGCAGCGGAGTAGTGGAGTGACGCAGCCCATCGCGCGAACGTGCCGAACATGTGGCGCAGCCCTGGCGGCTGCTTCCCGTTTTTGCCCCCGCTGCGGCACCCCTGTGCAGCCGGAGGCCGAACCAGACGAAATCTACATTGGCGGCGGCAAACACCTGAGCGTTGCGCCCGACAGCCTGAGCTTGCGGGAGCTGCTGGCGATTGTTGAGCAAGGCATCTACTGGTGGAAGCAAAAGCTTCAGACGGCGGAAGGTGTGAGCCGCGAACGGGCCGCTGCCGCCCTGAAAGATCTGTCCCGTATCCTCGATAGCCTGTCGCAACAGCTGGCCCAGGGCCGCGAAACCGTCCGCATTACCACCAACCTGCCTGCCCAGCGCACCGCCACTGTGACATGCCCGGTGTGCGGTCGGGGCAACCGGGCCGGGGCACGCTACTGCGTCGCCTGTGGCTCCACCATCACGCCCGAACTAAAAGAAAGCGCCGCGCCTGCTACGACCCTCACGCTGCAGGTGGCGGCCCGCACCGACCGGGGGCGTGTGCGTGAGCGCAACGAAGACACCGTGTACACCGGGGCACTGCGCAGCGGCGAGAAGCTGCTGGCAACGCTCTTGCTGGTGGCCGATGGCATGGGCGGTGCCCAGGCGGGCGAAGTAGCCAGCCAATTGGCCGCCGAAACGGTGAAGCAGACACTGCTCGCGACACTGCAAGAGAAGCAGCCCGCTAGCGACAACGACTGGCAGGAACTGTTGCGCATGGCAGCCAATGCCGCCAACCATCAAGTCTACCAGGAGTCGCAACGGAGCAGTGGGAAAGCTGGCATGGGCACCACCCTGACACTGGTGGCGGTGGTGGGCCAGCGCGCTCACATCGCCCATGTGGGTGACAGCCGAGCCTACCTGCTCAACCGGCGGGGTGTCACCGAGGCGGGCCAGCCCTGGCTCCAGCTCACCACCGACCATACCCTGGTGGCGCGGCTGGTGGATATTGGCCATATCACCCCGGAACAGGCCCGTAGCCACCCGCAGCGCAATATTCTCTACCGTTCACTCGGCACCGACCCGACAACGGAGATTGACACCACCAGCCAGCAGCTTCAAGCTGGCGATGTGCTGCTGCTCTGTTCGGACGGCCTGGACAGCTACTTGGATGACCGTGAGATTGCCCAACTAGCCCTGAACGAGTCGACCTCGCCGCTTACCGCATGCGACCAGCTGGTGGCGCTGGCCAACCAGCGCGGCGGCGGCGACAACATCAGCGTAGTGGTGGCGAAAGTCGGACACTAATGAGTTATGAGTTATGAGTTATGAGTTACACAGAGCCTGGCTATATCGCGCATCGCGCATGGTTCATCGTTCACCGTTCAGTACTCGTAACTCGTAATTCGCAACTCGTTACTTGAACTATGCCAATATGCCCAACATGTGCGACGGAGAACCGGGACGAGGCCCGTTTTTGTGCCACATGTGCCACGCCGTTACCGGCAGTGCCGCCGTTTCTGCCCGACGTGGCCGACCTGGATTGGCTGGCTGCAACACTCCACGACAAGGATACGTCTACTAGAGCAGCGCCCCAAACAACGGGCCACCCCGCCAGCGGCGCTGAGGAGAACCACATGAGCGAGCAACCTACCACCACACCAACGCTGTTTGGCGGGCGGTATGAAATAGTCAAAGAAGCGGACGATGGCATGGTTGAAGTGCTTGACCGTGCGCCCTGGCTGCGCTGCTGGGCCTGCGGTTCTACCGCCAACGAAGCGGGCGAACTTTTCTGCACCGACTGCGGCGCATCGCTTGACCAGCGCCGCTACCAGGGCCAGTTCGCCCCGGCTGAAGCACCAACCGGCCTGGCCCTTGTCGCCAACATAACCGACGAGCCATCGCGGGCGCTACTGCCAGAACTGTGGGATGTGGTGGAAGAAGATGGGCGGCGGCTGGTGCTGCTCGCCAGCGGACTCACGCCGGTTGCCCCACCGCTGGATGAACTGGCGGCACTGCGGGTGGGGCTGGCGCTGGCGCAACTTCAGGCCCAGTTGCATGGGCAAGGCATGGCCCTGGGCAACCTGGCCCCCGCCGATCTGCATCTGACGCCCGAAGGACTACCCCGCTTGCTGGCCGTGCCGGGCCTGCGTCGCATCGAGGCAAAAGGGCAGGGTAAAGCTGCCAGCGCTGATCTTAACGCCCTGGCCAGCCTGCTGGAAGCATTGACCGACACGCCCCGCACCACCCGCCGCCTGGCCGAGGACTCAGTGCCGGAAGCAGAAACGGAAGAGCCACCCGTGCTGGCCAGCCTGCTGCGCCAGGTGCGCACCGGCGCTATCGCCAACCACAACGAGCTGATCACCCAACTGAGTACGCTGATTGCCGAGCGAACCAGCCCACTGCCCCTGCGCCACCAGATGGGCGCATGTTCGGACGTGGGCATGGTGCGCGACCATAACGAAGATAGCCTGCTCACCTTCACCATGAACCTGGACAACTATTCGCAGCGGCGGGTGCTGGGCTGCTACATGGTGTCCGACGGCATGGGTGGCCATGCAGCGGGCGAAGTGGCCAGCCGCCTGGCCCTGCGCGGTGCCGCCGACCTGATTTTGAGCGAATTTACCGAAGGGGCGCTCGACCCGACTGCACCCTACGATAACCAGCAGGTGCGCGAGATTGCCCAGCGGGCGGTGTTGCAGGCCAACGAGTATGTGGTGCGGGAAGCCCGCGCCCGTGGCAACGACATGGGCGCAACGCTCACCCTGGCGCTGGTGCTGGGCGACCGACTCACCGTGGCGAATGTGGGCGACAGCCGCACCTACCTTTTGCGCGAGGGTAAGCTGCGCCGCATCAGCAAAGACCACTCACTGGTGATGCGCCTGGTGGAACTCGGCCAGATCACCGACGACGATGTGTATAGCCACCCGCAGCGCAACGCCGTGCTGCGCTCGCTTGGCGACCGGCCCAACGTGGAGGTAGATGTGTTTAGCGAGCGGTTGCGCCCCGGCGACGCCGTGCTGCTCTGCTCGGATGGCCAGTGGGAGATGACCCGCGACCCGCAGATGGAACAGATTCTGGCCGCCAATAGCGAGCCGGACGCTGCCTGCCAGGCCCTGGTGAAAGCCGCCAACGAGGCTGGGGGCGAAGATAACGTCACGGCGGTGGTGGTGCAGTTTTCGTAGATTGACGATTGACGATTGACGATTGACGATTAGTGATCCGCAAAGGGCGCGAAGCCTGCCCTGAGCTTGTCGAAGGGGAACGCGAAGGAGATCAGTACGCAGTACGCAATACGCAGTACGTAGTACGCAGTTCAGGTTACGTTTCACGTTTCACGCGCCCGGTTCCTGGTTCCTGGTTCTAACCTTGGAGTGAATTATGTCCGATTTTGTGACATTGACCTGTACATGGGGCCGCGCCCCGCTGCTCGTCACAAATGCGCCGCAGGTGAACTACCTGCTGGTGGATGCGACGCCAGTGGCAGCGGCCAGCACGCCCGTCCCGCTGAACTTCTGCCTGGTGTTGGATCGCTCTGGCTCCATGCAGGGGGCCAAGCTCGCCAGCATGAAGGCGGCCACAAAGCGGGTGATCGAAACGCTCACGCCGCAAGATATTGTGTCGCTGGTGGTCTTCGACGACACGGTGCAAACGGTGTTGCCCGCCACCCTGGCCACCGACAAAGCGGCCCTGCTGACCCGCATTGACACGATTGAGGAGTCTGGTGGCACGGCTATGTCGCTGGGGCTGCAAGCAGGCCAGGCCGAAATTCAAAAAAACCTCGCTCCCGACCGTTTATCCCACATGGTGGTGCTAACGGACGGACAAACCTGGGGCGACGAAGAGACCTGCCGCGCCCTGGCCCAGGCGCTGGGCACGGCGGGTGTGCGGCTCACGGCGCTGGGCCTGGGGGCGGAGTGGAACGAAAAGCTGCTTGATGACATGGCCGATGCAACCGGCGGCACGTCCGACTACATCGCTGACCCAACCCAGATTGACCGCTTCTTTCAGCGGGCGGTGCAACAGGCCCAGGGCACTGCCGCCCGCGAAGCCCGGCTGCTGCTGCGGCTGGTGCGCGATGTAACGCCCCGAGCGGTGCATCGAGTGACGCCAGCGATTGCCAACCTGGGCTACCAGCCCATTGGCCAGAATGAAGTGGCGGTGAAGCTTGGCGACCTGACCTACGGCGCGACCGGCAGTGTAGATTTGCAGGTTGTGGCGGACGCTGTCGTTGTGGTTAGAGATTGTGTGGTGGTGGTCGACTGTGA
>JALONX010000574.1 GCA_025454695.1 Chloroflexaceae bacterium | reverse complement strand
TACGCATTACGCATTACGCATTATGCTCACGTTTCACGTTTTACGTTTTCACGTTTCACCACGCCCGTTGCCTGCAAAGACTTCGCCGATAATCTCTTCGATCGGCGGCTCGGCGATAGTCACGTCGGCAACGGGGAGTTCGGCCAGCAGCCGCGCCCCCACCCGCGTCGTTTCGGCCCGGCCCACGAGCAGGTCGGCTTCCAGCCCATCAAACCGTTCCACTATGCCGTAGCCTTGCAGCACATCCCGCGCCACTGGCTCGGACAAGGTTACTTTCACCAGTTTGTGGGGCGCGGCCTGTTCAATCATCGTTTGCAGGTTGCCGTCGTAGAGCAGGTGGCCCCGGTTGATCACGATGATGCGTTTGCAGAGCGCGGTGACATCGGCCATGTAGTGGCTGGTGAGCAGCACGGTGGCCTCGTAGCGGCGGTTGTATTCGGCCACAAACTCGCGCACCCGGCTCTGCATGGTCACATCGAGTCCAATCGTCGGCTCATCCAGAAAGAGGATGCGGGGACGATGCAGCAAGGCCGCAGCCAGTTCGCACTTCATGCGCTCGCCCAGGCTGAGCTTGCGTACCTGTTTTTGCAGTAGGTCACCTATTTCCAGCAATTCGGTCAATTCCTTCAGAATGCGGCGGTAGTCGGACTCAGGTACCTCGTAGATCACCCGGTTGACCTCGAAGGTTTCCTGGGCCGGTAAGTCCCAGAGCAGCTGCTGCTTCTGGCCCATCACCAGGGTGATCTGTTTAAGGAAGGGCGTGCGCCGCTCAAAGGGCGTGTAGCCAAGCACTTCCGCTGTGCCGCCCGAAGGGAACAGCAGGCCCGACAGCACCTTGAGGGTCGTGGTTTTGCCCGCGCCGTTGGGACCAAGAAAGCCCACCATTTCGCCCGGCTCGATGCTGAACGAAATATCGTCCACCGCCTTCACCGTCTCGTAGCGACGCTTGAAGAAGGCCCGCAGCGAACCAGACAGGCCTACCTCCTTGCGGTGAACTTCGTAGTATTTGCGCAAATTGCGAACGTGGATTGTCATGGTGATGAAGGATGAGCGCTGAGCGCTGAGCGCTAAACCGGAAATCATCAGCGCGAGGGAAATAACGGAAATGAAGGAAATGACACGCTGATACCACGAACCATTTCCCTCGTTTCCCTTATTTCCTTTGCTCCAACATTGGTAACTCGACCCTCGTAATTTATACCCGGTCAGCCACCGCCGCCAGGAAGCGCTCGGCCACCCGATCCCAGGTGAACTGTTCGACGTAGTGCTGGCCGAAGCTACCATACTCGGCGCAACGCACTGGGTTTTCCAACAGCTCCAGCAACGCCTCGGCCAGGGCGGCGGGGCTGGCGGGCGGCACGAGGATACCGGCCTGGCGGTGGGGCACCACCTCAGGAATAGCAGCGGCGGTAGTGGCAACGATGGGGATGCCGCTAGCCATCGCTTCTAGAAAGACAATGCCAAAGCCTTCCTGCACGCTGGGCAGGCAGAACACGGCGCTGCGTTTGTACCAGGCCATCACCTCGGCGGCATCGGGCAGTCCGCCCATAAAGCGAGCAATGCCCTCCAGCTTCAGGCTACGGGCCAATTCTAACAGAAACTCGTGGTCTGGCCCATCGCCGATGATGATCAACCGGGCGAAGGGGACTTCCTCTTTCACCTGCACAAAGGCATGCAGCAGGTCGGCAATATGTTTGCGCGGATACTGGCGAGCTACACAGAGCACCGTAAAGGGGTCACGAGCGACATCGGTTTTATAGAACATGTCGCGCCAGCGGGGCAGGTCAATTCCTTCCGGCACCAGGCGAATCTTCGCTGAGGCCACACCGTAGTGTTCGTGAATCTTCTGGCGGCAGTAGTCGCTGGTGGTGAGCACCAGGGGCGCACGGCGGGCGTTCAGCATCTCCAGCCGTGACATGCTCCACAGGGTGCGGCGCACATTGCCGGTTTCGTGGCGCAACTCCTCGGCAATCACCCCTTTGACGCTGCAAATATAGGGCGTTTTGGTGGTGCGCCCGGCCCACAAAAAGCCGTCAATATCGAAGCCGACAATCAGATCATAGGACAGGGTGCGCAGCAGAGCCGGGAGTTGCAGGTTGTAGAGCAGACGGCGCAACGTGAGCACGTGCGGCCAGTTGGAACGGGGCGTAATACGGGTCACCCGGTGGCCCCGCCGAATGAGGGCTTGTTCCAACCCGCCAATGGCCGCCGCCGTGCCGCTGCCATCAATCACTTGCTGCAACCAGGAATCAAGAAAAGCGATTCGTAACGGGCGTTCGGGAAGAACCGTTGCCAGGCGTGGGCTTTCTGTTTTTGCCTGTACATCGTGCTCCACAGTTGTATCCTTTCACCCTGTAGATTAGTACGTAAATGTCAATCTTTGTACAATTATACTACGTCTGAAGCAATATTGCGGTCAGATTTTATTTGACACAGCCCGCAAAACACGCTACGCTGTCTACGCACGGACGCAGTTGCTCCATATGACATGACTGAATGATCGGTGCGCTCGTACTGGCCTAAACCTACGTTCCTCCGCCATAGTGCGAACTCCCGTTACATTGCGGTGACACAACTCTTCCCTGGTGTAGGTTGAGACAATAACCGTAATGGGACACTGAACGACGAGGCACACGCATGCGGCACTTGCAGACGCAAACACTACGCTGGGCAACAGGGATTTTGTGTGCGCTCTTTGGTACCCTGATGCTGATCACGCCGCACCAGTTCGTATCACCAGCGTATCTCGCATTTCAGCCCGGCTTGCCCTGGTGGGGCACGGCTTTTCTTGTGGTGGGCGGGGCGCTGCTTAGTGTCACGGTGTTGGCCATGAACCGGCCCTATGTGGCAACGGCAGAACTGGCGGCGGCGCTGCTCTTGCTGCTGCTGGCGGCTGGTTTCTGGCGTGTCAATGGCTGGACGGGGGTTGTTGTCTACGGCTCGCTAGGGCTGGGACTCATGCTGGCAGCCCTGCAACTGGACGACTACCGTCTGCGCAGCAGACCCGATCTGCTAGCGCTGATGGTTGGCCTGAGCAGTGCCATCAATGGGTTGATCATCCTTCTTGCCCCAGGTCAGTTCACGGGCTTTTTTTATGATGCCATGCGCTGGCACTTGCCCCTGAATGGTGCGGCCTTTCTGCTCAGCGGGCTGGCCTTGCTCGCAGCACACCTGCTGCCGCGCATGCCCCAACTGCTCTTCTGGTTGTGCCACCTGCTGGCCGCAGGGGCATTAGGATTCTGGTTCTTCACCAACCCGCTGCCGTTGCGCCTGCTCACGGGCTATGGCTATTATGGCGGTGTTGGCCTGGCCATGGCGCTGCTGCCCTGGCTCGGGCCAAAGCTGGTGCGCACCGATCCAGCGGCTCTACGGGTGCGGCTGGCCCTGTTGCTGGCCGCCTGTGCCGCCCTGCCGCTGATACTCACCCTGACGCTGATCACCAATCAGCAAGAACAGCTGGCCGCCCGCCAGACGATGACAACCTACCAGTTCGATGCTCAGGAGCTGGCGGGCAACATCAGCCGGGTGGTGCAGATGCACCGGGCCGCCCTGGCCACACTAGCGGTTGATTCCAATCTCGCGGTGCTGCCCGCCAGCGAGCAACAGGCACGCCTGGCTGCCTTCCAACAGCGCTATCCCAGCTTCAGCACAGTGCTGCTGCTCCGGCCCGACCAGCCGCTTGTGGTAAGCAACGCTGCCACCGCACCGCCCGACATTCCCGCAACAGTGGTAGAACAGCTGCGAACCACTGGCGGGCCGCAACTGCTTCCGTCAGCCAATGATACCGCTCCCCCCGTTGTGCTGTTGGGTGCGCCGCTCCGCTCGCCCAGTGGCCAGCTTTCCGGCACGCTGATTGGGTTGATGGATGAAGCGAGCCTGCCAACGGAGTTGAGCGTGGCCCGCACCAGCGCCGACATGGTCATCTATTTGACCACGGCAGACGGCGCGTTGTTAGCCCAGCCCGAGTCGCGCCCGGCCACTAGCCGCGCCGCTGCACCGCCCTTGCAAGCCCTGGCTGCCAGCGATGCGCCAGCGGGCACGCTGCGCTACACCAGCGCCACAGGCGAATGGCTGTCTGGCTTTGCCCGCCTGCCCGACCTCAACTGGAATGTGGTGGTGGAACGACCCGTGAATGCAGCCCTGGCCACGGTGTGGGCCGGGCGCGAACTGGCCTTTCTCGCCCTGCTGGGCATGATGGGTGTGGCCGTGCTGGCAGGGCTGCTACTGGCCCGCCAGCTGGCTCACCCGCTTGATCAACTGGCCAAAGCAGCCGACCGCCTGGCGGAGGGCAATACCGCTGAACCGCTGCCCCAGAGTCGCATCAGCGAAGTGGCCCACCTTTCGGCGATTTTTGGCACCATGCGTGATCGGCTGGTGGCCCGCACCGCCGAACGCGACACCCTGTACGAAGCCGAACGAGCCGCCCGCGAAACCGCCGAAGCTGCCGTGCAGATGCGCGAAACCTTTCTCTCGGTAGCCTCGCACGAACTCAAAACCCCGCTCACCTCACTGCTTGGCAACACCGAACTGTTGCAACGGCGGGCCAGCCGCGAACAGCTACTGAACGAACGTAACTTGCGCTCGGTCAATGTCATCCACGAGCAAGCCCAACGCCTGAGTCGCCTGATTGAAGCCCTGCTCGACATTTCGCGGCTGCAAAAAGGCCAGCTCACC
>JALONX010000573.1 GCA_025454695.1 Chloroflexaceae bacterium | reverse complement strand
TTGTGGCCATGGGTCGCTACGATGCCAGCAAGGACGCCTTTATCGCCGAAGACCTGCTGGTGAAGTGCCCGTCAAAATATCAAGAATTGCAGGATAGTGGTGCGCAATCGCCGCATACACCGTAGACGCAAGTATGCAGTATGCAGTATGAAGAATGAAGCCCATTGCAGGCCGATGTTTGTCTCATTGCTAGCGTCAGTGCTGATGATACTTCAGCGAGAACATACGCAGTGAGCCGTATGGAAGAATCATTGCATGTCACTGATGTCGTCATCGCCTGAATCAATGACCTTCATACTTCATCATTCATAACTCATCATTCTAGAAGGCTCCCCTATGTATCTGTTTGGAACGATTCTGCTGGTGGCAGCGACGGCGCTGGCCCTGCTTGCGGCGGGGAGCTACGCTATGGTTGCCCGTGGCCGCAACGCTGCCCTGCTGTATGGCCGTCTCAGCAGCTACGCCATGCTGACAGCGGTGCTATCGGCCTGGTTTCTGCTGATCGCCCTCTTTCTGGCCCGCCGCTACGACATTGCCTACGTCAACAACTACAGCTCCAACGACTTAAGCATTTTCTTCACGGTGGCGGCAACCTGGGCCGGGCAACCGGGCAGCTTTTTAATCTGGATCGTCTGGACGGCGATTGCGGCGACTCTGCTTATCCGTCGTTCGCGCCATTTTGAGCCGTATGTGATGGCGGTGCTGATGGTGATTCTGGCCGGGCTGATGGTGTTCACCATCATGCTCAATCCTTTCAGCCCGCTGACTGACCCGAACACGGGCCAGGCGCTGACGCCAAACGATGGGCGCGGCCTCAACCCGACGCTGCACAACTTCTGGATGATTATCCACCCGCCCATCCTCTTCTGGGGCTATGCGCTGGCGACGGTGCCGTTTGCCTTTGCCATTGCCGCCCTGCTCCGCCGCGACTACGACACGTGGGTCAAGCGGGCCATGCCCTGGACGCTGGCAGCCTGGACATTGCTGGGACTGGCCCTGCTGCTGGGTGGCTACTGGGCCTACGAGACGCTCGGCTGGGGCGGCTACTGGGGCTGGGATCCGGTGGAGAACTCCTCACTGGTGCCCTGGATTCTGCTCACCGCCCTGCTGCATGGCATGCTGGTGCAACGAACCCACGGTGGCCTGCGCCGCACCAATTTGCTGCTGGCGCTGATGACCTATTTTATGGTCTTCTACGCCACGTTTCTCACCCGCAGCGGTGCCTATGCCAACTTCTCGGTTCACTCCTTTGTGGCCGAGGGCATCTACGAGGCTTTGGTGGGCTTTATGCTGGCGCTATACACCATTGGCCTGGGACTGTTTTTCTGGCGCTGGCGCGATATTCCCAAACGTGCGCTAAGTGAAAAATTCTTTTCCCGCGATAGCTTCTTCGTGCTGGCTATCCTCTCGCTGGTGATGATCGCACTGGTGATTGGCCTGGGCACTTCCATGCCGGTGGTGTCGGCCATCCCTGGCGTGGGCCACGCTCTGCAAGACACCTTTGCCCGCTTCACCGAGATTGACCAGGGCGGCTCCATCCCTGGGACTCAGGAGTTTACCGACGGGCGCTTTAGCCTGACCCAGGCCTTTTACCAGCGCACCACGCCCCCACTGGGGCTGGTGGTGGTGGTACTGCTGATCATCGGCCCGCTGCTGGGCTGGCGCGACGGCAACATGCGTCACCTGCTGCATACACTGCGCTGGCCTGCCGCTGCCGCTGTTGTCGCAGCCATTGTGGCCATGCTGATTGACGTGCGCGGCCTGCTGGCGCTGGCCTATGTAACCCTAACGGTGTTTGCCTTTGGCACCAACCTGGTGATGCTGATTCGTACTTTGCGGGGTGGCTTTCTGCGTATCGGCGGCTATCTGGCCCACCTTGGCTTTGCCCTGCTGGTCATCGGCGTGGTTGGCTCCAGCGCCTACGCCACACCCGAAGAGCGACTCAGCCTGGCCCCCGGTGAAACGGTCTCACTCTACGGTTTCGACTTCACCTTCAACGGCTACAAGGTGACGCCCCAGAACGAAGGCGTGATTGACCTGACCGTGAACCACAACGGCGACACCTTTAATGCCCAGCCCCATCTCTACCCCAACGAGAAGATGGGCATGATGATGACCTTCCCGGCCATCAAGAGCTACCTCTGGCAGGATTTGTATGTCTCGCCCGCCGAGTACATGCCTGAGACGAACCCAAACAAGCCGGTGTTGACAACGGACGACACCATCACTGCCGGGCCATACCAGATTACCTTCACCGGCTTCTATGTTGACCAGGAGAAGATGCTGAAGGGCGAGGAGGCACCGGAAGTGGGCGCGAAGCTCAAAGTGGTCTATGAAGGCAAAGAAACCGACATGACGGCCATGATGAAGCTGGTAGCCGACCAGGCCAGTGCCGAGCAGACCTTCCAGCCCACGCCGCTTGAGCTACCTGGTGGTCACACCTTGCGCTTCACCAATCTGGTGCTTGAACAGCGGCTGGCCTTCCTTGAGATTGACGGCATCAACGCCGAGGTGCAACCGGCCCGCGCTGTGGTGACGGTGAGCACCAAGCCGCTGGTGCTGCTGGTGTGGGTTGGCGTGGTGGTGGCGGTGCTTGGTGGCCTGCTAGCGCTGGTGCGGCGCTACCTGGAGAACCAGGCCAAACTGGCTGGCCAGCCGGTGCGCCTGCCCGCCTTCAGTCGCAAGCCCAAAACCCAGCCCGCTAGCCCGCAGCCCGCGACGGGAGATTAGTGATGCAGAGATAGGAGATTGGAGATGAGAGACTCACAAACAGGTGCGTTGTAATCTCCAATTTCTTATCGCTATTTGCCTAGAAGTTTGAGCTATGCAGGACTATTACGAAACGCTCCAGGTGCATCCCAAGGCTGATGGAGAGGCCATACAGGCGGCCTACGAGCGCTTACGGCAGCGCTACGACCCGGCGAAGCTGGAAGGGGCCGCCGACGAGTTGGTGGAGATGGCCCGCAAGCGCCGCGACGAGATTGACCGGGCCTACGCCATGCTAAACGACCCGCTGCGGCGGGCCAACTACGACCGCGAGGTGCGTGAGCGCAACAAAAGCAACGGCAGCACCGGCACCAGTAAAAGGGTGGTCGCTGCTTCCCCCTACGCTGCTGCCCTGATGATGGACGAGGCGCTCGACTTTCGCCCGCTACCCCCCGCCAGACGGCAGGAGCGCCCGCCCGATTTTAACGCCCAGCCGGTGCTGCCCCAGCGCCGCCCAGTTCAGCACAGCGGACGGCAGGTAGGGCAGCGGGGGCCAATTCTGTGGCTGCCCATGTTGCTGGTGGCCGCCGTCACATGTGGCGTGCTGGTGGTCTCGCTGCTGCTGGCTGGCACTGGCCCCCAGCCCGCCCCACAGACAGCCAACACTGGCCCGCAGATCCTTGGCACACCTGCGCCGTTTCAGGCTACGCCCACCACGGCAGAACTGGTGAGCCAGTATGACCAGCAGGTAGACCAGGCCAGGCTGGTGACGCAGAATGCCCCGCAAAACCCCAACGCCTGGATCAACTACGGCAATGCGCTCTATGACAGCGTGATGGTGGTGCGCGAGCAGCAGCCCGACAGCAGCAACTACATCGAGCGGCTGCCGCGCTGGCTGGAAGCGAGCAATGCCTACCGCGAGGCCCTGAAACTGCAACCGGGCAACATCATTGTGCAGACCGACCTGGCCCAGAGCCTGTGTTACTACGGCGCGGGCATCAACGATGCCAGCTACGTCAGCCAGGGGCTGGCCGAAGCCCAGGCGGCGGTGCAGGCCGCACCCCAGGAAGCCCGCCCGCTGATGAGCCTGGGCATCTGTTTGACGCAGGCCAACCCACCCCAGACTCAGGAAGCCATTGGTCACTGGCAGAAGGCGCTTACCCTCGTGCCCGCCGACACCGGTTTTGCCTTCCAGCTCCAACGGCTAATTGAGCAGCACAGCAAGTAGCTTCTGCATGTAGCCACAGAGAACACAGAGCGCACAGAATGGTTGCTGCATTTCTTTCTTTGTGTTCTCTGTGTTCTCTGTGGCTAAAACCGCATTTGGTTAAGATTTTGCTCCGCGTTCTTGTCCATAAATCCCCAAAAGGGGCTATACGGAGCGGACAAAATATGTTAAAATCACTATACGCTCACTTACGCTATGAGTACCTACTACCAACAACTCGGTATATTGCCTGGCGCAACCCAGGACGAACTAGCGGCAGCTTACGAGCGGCAGCGTACCCGTTACAATCCTGAACGGCTCGCAGGCATGGATGAAGAGATGAGTCGCCTGGCCACCCAACGGCTAGCGGAACTCGACCGAGTCTATGCCATTCTGGCTGATCCGCAGCGTCGCCAGCAGTACGACGCCAGTATTGGCCTCGCTCCGTCAGAGGTAAATGTTGCGGCTCCCATCGCTCGCCGCTCGCTGAGCAGTCGCGAACGCTGGTATGCGCTGGGGGGCGGTCTGGCAGCGCTGCTGCTGATTGCTTCTATATGGATGCTAACGGGTCGGAACGATACGCCGCAGTCGTCGCCGATGGCCCAGGTGAACCGGCCAGCCCAGCCAATTGAACTGCCTACCCTTGATGGCGGCACCATAAACCTGGCCGACTACCGAGGCCAGGTGGTGTTGCTGAACTTCTGGGGCACATGGTGTGAGCCTTGTCGGCGTGAACTCCCGGCCTTGCAGCAGGCCTACACCGAACTTCGT
>JALONX010000572.1 GCA_025454695.1 Chloroflexaceae bacterium | reverse complement strand
ACATACACTTCGATAATGTTGCTTTCGCCGCCAAAATCGTAGCCCCACACGCGGTCATAAATCACTTCGCGAGTAAGAACCTGGTTGGGGTGGCGCATGAACTGCTCCAGCAGTTCATACTCTTTGGCCGTCAGCTCCACCCGCCGGTCACCAATGCGCACATCGCGGGCGGCGGTGTCCATCGAAAGGTTGCCATAGCGCAGCACATCGTTTTGCTGGGCGCTCTGGCGGCGGCGCAGCTGCACCCGAATGCGGGCCAGCAACTCTTCAAAGGCAAACGGCTTTACCAGGTAATCGTCAGCGCCGCTTTCCAGCCCTGCCACCCGGTCGGGCACGGCGTCGCGGGCGGTGAGCATAATGATCGGCACTTCGGAAACGGTGCGTAGGCGGCGGGCCACTTCCAGCCCATCAATGCCTGGAAGCATCAAATCCAGCACCACCAGGTCGGGCGGGGTTTCGCGGGCTGCCGCCAGCCCGGCCTGGCCATCGTTGGCAATCACCACGCTGAAACCTTCCAACATCAGGCCTCGACGCAAATACCCGGCAATTTCGTTTTCGTCCTCAATAATCAGAATTCGTTGCTGCTGCGCTGTCACGGCATGCCACAATCTTTACTGCTGTAACTATAACTATTGTAACATGGGGTGAGCGTTGGCGATTGCTAACTTTCGTACTGCGTACTGCGTATTGCGTAATCCGTTACTCAGGACGCAGGATGCACAGCCACCTCTGTGGCCTCTGCGCCCTCCGCGGTAAAATCTGCGTTACTCCTCCACGAAGCGCATCACCCGAAACGACTCGGCGTAGGGGAAGCCCGCTTCCTGGCCCAGTTCTGCCGCCCGCTCGCGCACCCAGTCGGCGGCCTCCTGGCCAACCTGCGAAACATGACAGACGAGCGAGGCCTGTTTTTGCTCCATAAAATCAGAAATATCTACCACCGTGTCGGGTTGAAGAGTCAGCGTCATGTACAATTCGCTCACATGGTGCGGCTCATAGCCTTCGGCCAGCAACTCGGGGAAGATCGGGCGCGTTTCGGCGCTGGGGAACACCGCATAAATGGCGGCTTCGCCCGCAGCCCGGTGGTCGGGGTGGTTAATGTAGCCGTCGCGCACAAAGACAGTAGTGGGATCCTGACACACCACCCGGTAGGGGCGTAGCTCGCGAATAAGGCGGGTGAGTTCGCGGCGCAGTTCGAGGGTTGGCTGAAGTGTGCCATCTTTATAGTGCAAAAAGCGCACATCAGTTACGCCCACAATAGCGGCAGCGGCGCGCTGTTCGGCTTCTCGCTGCTGCACCAGGGCCAGCAGGTCGGTGTTGGGGTCGTTGCTGCCCGCCGCGCCATCGGTGATAATGCAGTAGGCCACATGGTTGCCCTCGTGCGTCCAGCGGGCCACGCTGCCGGCCAGGCCAAATTCAATATCATCAGGGTGGGCTGCAATCACCAGAATGGTAAACGGCTGAGGCGTGCTTGGTGCTGTCATGAAAATCTCTACATTCCTTTTGGTTTACAGTTTCGTCGTGCCAGTATAGCATAGACGCTCGTGAATTTGACAGCCCCATTCATCGCGTGCTATACTTTATACCGTTGCAACGCTCCGTGGTGCCCGTAGCTCAATGGCAGAGCACTTGATTGTGGATCAAGGGGTTGTGGGTTCGAAACCCATCGGGCACCCCACTTTTTTTTCCTCGCCCAACGAATTCCTGCACAAGTCCTGTTTCTCCTATTTTCCCCAATTCCTTCTTTTGGCTTGAAAGTTTCTTGACGGCTGTGGCTGCCATGTTGCGCAGCAAATACAAAACGCGGCATGGGCTTGCCCATGCCGCGTTCTGTTCGGTCGTTCGCGAACTTCAGAGTCGATCAGGTGCCATCGGTAGTGTCGCCATCTCTCACGCGCACATCGGTGTTGCGGTCGGCACCATCGCCGCCACTGAAGAAGTCGGCCTCGCGACCACCAGTGAGTGTGTCATTGCCATTCTCGCCGCGCAATGTGTCGTTGCCCGGCCCACCGTTGAGGGTGTCATCACCATCGCCACCATTGAGGGTGTCGTTGCCAAACAGGCCATTCAGGTTATCATTCCCGGCCCCGCCATTCACGGTGTCATCACCATCGCCAGCGCAGATGGTATCATTGCCACCAAGACCGGCGATAAACTCAGAAAAGCCCGTGGCCCAGATCACGTCGTCGCCTTCGGTGCCGAACAGAAAGCCGGTGTAGGGCTGACCACTGTTGGGGCCACCACGGACAATGCCTCGGAAGTCAATATAAATTGTTGCTGCTTGCCAGTTGCAGAGCGGCCTGATTTCCCAGGAGTAGGTAGCCGGGGTTGGATCCACATTGCCCGCCGCATCAATTGCCCGTACCTGGAAGGTGAAGAAGCCAGGCGAAAAGCCAGTGATAAGGTAGGGACTCACACATCGTTCAAATGGCCTGATATTGATCTTGCATTCATAGGTCAGTTCTGCGGTTGGGGTCACATCGTCGCTACCGGTGAACTGAAACTCGGCATCAAACAGCTGGGGGTTCGGCGGAGTCAGGGTGATGATCGTGTCTGGCGGTGTTGTGTCCGCCGGGGTTTCCTGCATCACCGGCCCATAGGTGCCAGGGGCCGAACTGGCCACCTGGGGGCTAGCGCCCCATGCCAGCGTAGCAACAGTAAACAGTGTTGACACAACGAGACCGACCAAACGGCGAGATAGCTGCATAAAGTCCTCCTATTCCATCATTGAATAGACAGGCAGTGCCAGAAGGTTGTACCCACGGTGGTTGCCCGTACACCACGCACACGTTGCGCCCAAAGCAACAGCACGGTGCGAAGTGGCGGCCTGCTTTGCCTGGCCCTGGGGAAGCAGCAAGATGAGCATGACCCCTGCACCAGTGCAAGCGCCAGAAAGCAGTGCCCTGTGCGGCAACCTGACGGGGGTATTCAGGGGCTGGCACATTGTGCCCGGCAAACGTGTGGCTTAGCGCTATTCTGCCATCCACGGGGGCCACTGTCAACACATCAATGGGCCAATTCTGATAAAACTTTCGTTATGGAGATGTAAAAACTCAAAGTTAATTAAAAGCCCGCAGGCGAGATGAGCAGTTTGTCATTCGTGGCCTGGGGAGTGAAGCGAGCAGAGTGACACCTCCTTCCTGCGCTCGTCGGCGCAGGAAGGAGGCGTCACCGTGGCCCGATGCTCAGGGGTTTAGCTCTGTTCCTGCTGGGGGTGGAGCAGCAGCACCGGGATATGGAGCTGATGGAGGACGTGTTCAGCGACACTGCCAACAAGGAAGTGTTCCAGCAAATTGCGTTCGTGGGTTGCCATTGCCACCACATCCACATGGTAGGCACGGGCAACGTTGATAATCTCCTCTGCCGGGTCGCCGAAGCGCACCTCAATTTCAACCGCAAAACCACGCTGTTCCAGGGCTTTCTTTTCCCGCAACAACGATGTTTCCAGGTCAGCCACTGCGCTGGCTTCGGCCTGGGTGGCATAGATCGGGTGGCGTGCAAAGGCTAGGTCGCTGTCGCGTTGGTAGAGCGGCACAGGCACATCGAGCGACACGGGACGCGGCGGCTGGCCAACCAGCCCATTCACTGGTGCGCCGACGCGCAGCAGCATAAGCTTGTATTCGGTGGGTGAATAGAGCCGCGCCACCTGGGGCACAATCTGGCTACTGAACCGCGTGCCATCAAGCGGTATCAGGGCAGTTTTGACAGGCATACATGTACCTCACTGTACGTTTCATATAGCCGATTGCGTATTGGCGGTGTGCAGATTGGCATCGCAGGCTCGCGATGTATGGTCACGCAACCGGGTCAACCGTTGTGCAAGCAGCTATCTGGTGAACTCAGCATCGAGTCCACTCCTCACATGCAGCATACCAGTCTGGAGCGGTTGTATGGTTGTTGTTGGTTAACAGTGCGCAAAGGAATAACAAAAAACAAGGGACTCACGGTGGTGAGTCCCTCCAGAAAGGCCGCTGGTCGCAGCGCTTATTCGCCCAATGGCGACAGCAGGTAGCCCTTGCCACGCACATTGAGGATGTAGCGGGGTGCGCCAGGGTCGGGTTCGAGCTTCTGGCGCAGGTGGTGAATATGGGGCTTGATCAGTTCGCCCGCTTCCAGTTCACTTACTTCGTAGCCCTGGGCACACTGCACCAGCTGAGCATACGAAAGCATCTGGCCTGCATGTTCGGCCAGGCAGAGCAGCACGCGGAACTCAGTGGGGGTCAGCGGCAGGCTGCGCTCGCCAAGCGAGGCCACCTGCCGCCAGCTGTCGAGTTGCAGCGCCCCTACATTGATCACCCGGCCCGCCGATGGATTGCCCCCATCGCCTGCGCTGCTGCCGGGGCCACGCAATTCATGCACTGCCGTGCTCACCACGTCCAGCAGGGTGCGCTGGCGCAGCGCCTGGGCACGTTGGGTCAGCCCGGCTTGCACCCGCTCAATCACATGGGAAGGTTCAGCTGTTTTGAGAATATAGTCGAAGACGCCCTGGTGCAGCCCTTCCACCGCTGTTTCTAGCGAGCCATGGCCTGTTAGCACAATAATCGCCACATCCGCCTGCCGCTGCCGGGCGGCCTGCACCACTTGCATACCATCCATCCCGGGCATGCGCAGGTCTACCAGCAGCAGGTCAAAGGCCTGTTCCTCAAGCAGGGTCACAGCACGCTGGCCATTTTCTGCCGTAGTGACATCATAGCCCGCCCG
>JALONX010000571.1 GCA_025454695.1 Chloroflexaceae bacterium | reverse complement strand
GCAATGCGCCAGCTGCCACCGCGCAACTGCCAACTGCCAACCCTTCGACTTCGCTCAGTGCAGGCTCGCAACTGCCAACTGCGCACTCCTCGTTGCCGCCGTTGCGGGTGGTGGGCCAGGTTGGCCTCACCTACATCGTCGCTGAGTCGCCTGAGGGCATGTACATGATTGACCAGCACGCTGCCCACGAGCGCATCACCTATGAGCGGCTGATGGCCCAGCACGGCAGCGGCGCGGTGGAAAGCCAGGGCCTGCTGCTGCCCCAAACGGTTGACCTGCCGCCTGCGGCGGCGGCGCTGCTGCTGGGCAACACTGAGACTCTGGCCGAGTGGGGCTTTTCGCTGGAAAGCTGGGGCGAGGGCATGCTGCGGCTACGGGCTGTGCCCACCACCCTGCCGCCGGAGCAAATTCAGCATGCGCTGCTAGAACTGGCCGACAAGCTGGCCGGGCGTGGCGGCAGCATGCCGCTAGACTGGCGCGAAGCCCTGCTGACCACTCTTTCCTGCCACACTTCGGTGCGGGCCGGGCAAACCCTCTCGTTTGATGAGATGCGGGCACTGCTGCGGCAACTGGAAGCATGCATCAGCCCCCGCACCTGCCCCCACGGTCGCCCCACCATGATTCTGCTCACCCCCGGCCAGCTTGAACGCCAATTCGGTCGCCGCACCTGAGTTTGCCACAGAGAACACAGAGGACACAGAGAGAGGACTACGTCCTGCGTAGTGCGTAAACCACACACGCTTCATGTCTCTGCGTCTCTGCGTTTACATGTGTTCTCCGCGCCCTCTGCGTTCTCCGCGGTAAATAATTAGCGCAGGCTGTTGTTGAAGAAGTCGGCCACACGGGTGACGTAGGCCTGCGGTTCCACCGGGTAGGTGCTCACATGGGCTGGCCCGTTGATCACCCAGAGCTGGGCCTGGGGGTCAGCGGCGGCCAGCCGTTCGGCATGGGCCTGGGGGATGAGCTGGTCGCCGCTGGCGTGGATCAGCAGCACCGGGCGCGGCCCGATGTCGTCAATCGCATCCACCGGGCGGGAACTGCCGATGTCTTCGCCAATAATAAAACGGCCCATCAAGGTGGTGGCGGGCAGAAAGAAGGCGGGCAGGCGGCTGGCCTTGGGGAACTCCACCTCCAGAATCGAATAAATATCGGCGTAGGAGCTGTCGGCCACCAGCGCCCCGATGTCCGGGTCGTTGGCGGTGGCCAGAATGCTGCTGGCCGCCCCCATGGAAGCCCCCATCAGCCCGATCTGGCCGGGCTGGTAGCCCTTTGTTTTCAGCCAATCCACCGCTGCCTCAATGTCGTAGCGCTCGCGCAGGCCGAAGGTAAAGCGCCCCTCGCCACTCTGGCCGTGGCCCCGCAGGTCAAGCATGAACATGCTGAAGCCGCGCCCGTGCATGGCTCCGGCAAACTCCAGCGCCCGCCCCTTAAACTCACAGGTGCGGCAGCCATCTTTGCCATGCACAAAAATAATCGCCCGCTGGCTGCCAGGGGCCGGGATATACCAGGCCGAGAGTTGCGCCGTGCCATCGCGGGCGGTCAGACTCACATCTTCATAGGGCAGGCCCAGGCTTGCTTGAGGGTTGCCCACCAGGGGCTTACGCACGGGCACCGTCAGGGTGTTGGCCACCAGTGCGCCAATGGCAAAATAGGCCAGCAGCAGCAGTGTCAGCGCCAGGAGCGCCAGGCGGGTAAGGATGAGACTGAGACGGCGGCGGGGCTTCACGGCAGGGGCAGGGGTGGCAACGCTGGACATGAATGTACTCCTGGTTTCGATAAAACGGTAACAAGATGACAGGGTGACAAGGATACTGCGTACTCCGTGCTGCGTACTGCGTACTGCGCAACCTAACGCTGATAGCGTCGTTACGAATCACGGATTACGTAGTACGCAGTACGAGTCACGTTCTTGATTCTCGGTTCCTAGTTCTCTCAACTCCCGATCGACTCACGGAAAAACTGCACCATGGCGGGCAGGTAGCGGGCGTTTCCGGCGGCATTAAACGAGTGGGGCTGGTCAGGGTAGACCTCAAAGGTCACCGCTTTGCCCGCGTCACGCAGGCTGGTGTAGAGATCTTCCGGCCAGGGACGCGGCACGATCTCGTCCTGGTCGCCCCAGACAATCAGGGTGCGGGCGCCCACAAACTGAGCATAGTTCAGCGGCGACATGCGGTTATACAGCTCGGGGGCCTGCTCCGGCAGCACCGGGAACTCCACCTCCAGCCGGTCAATCACCCCGCTGCGGCGGCCCGGCGGCTGGCCCTGCCGCAAGCGCGAACGCCCCACCCGAAACTGGTAATCCTGCACGATGTTCGACGAGGCCGGGGCATAGATCAACGCACCTGCCACCTGGTCGCTCACCGCGATCACTTTGGCCACAATCGCGCCGCCATTGCTATGGCCCCACAGCAGCAGCTTGCCGGGCCGGGCCTCCGGCAGGGCCTGGGCCAGCGGAATAAGGTTGAGGGTATCAATCACATGACCCGCCCGAAACAGGTTTGGTGCATCGTCGGAACCGGCGTGGCTGCGGTAGTCGGGCGAAATGGTAATAAAACCCCGCTGGGCCAGGTAGTCGGCGGCGAGTCTGGTGCCGTCGCCAGTTCGGTAGACATCCAGCGGATACCAGCCGTGGCTCAGGATGACCACCGGAAATGGCGCGTCGCCACGGGGCAGGTTGAGCATGCCGGTGATGCGCAGGCCATCGCTGGGGTAGGCGATCAGCCAGCGAGTGAAGTTGGGGGCC
Organism: Chloroflexaceae bacterium; assembly: GCA_025454695.1. GTDB lineage: Bacteria > Chloroflexota > Chloroflexia > Chloroflexales > Chloroflexaceae > JALONX01. The sequence goes on along the minus strand of JALONX010000571.1, from coordinate 1,956 downwards.
TCTTCCAGCAGCTGCACCCGCTCGATGCTGCCACCGCCATAGGAGCGGCTACGCAGGCCCTCAATCGTGAACTGAGCCAGGTCGGCAAACGGGTCGGGCGTAGCGGTGGGTGGGGCAGGCGTGGCGGTTGGGGGCAACGCCGTGGCGGTGGGCGGGGGCAGCGTGGCAATTGGGGGCAACGCTGTGGCCGTGGGCAGGGCCTGGGCCACCGCTGTGGCCGGGGCTGGCGGTGGCAGGCTGGCCTGGCCACAGGCGGCAAGCAACACAAGGCTAAGAAGGATAAGAAGACGTTGCATGGTTACTCAACCATTGTCGGCACAAGGCCAGGGGCTTCTCTATGCATCTGCCGCAGCTTCACCAGCGTATCAGCAGCCTGATCAGCGGCGTTTACAATCCGCTCAAGCACCTGCAACACCGCCGGATCGCTCACATCCTCCTGCAACATCTGGGTTTCACCCATAATAATGGTAAGAAACTGGCTCACATTATGAGCCGCCGTGCTGGCCATCACCCGCACACCCTCGTTGTAGGCCCGCATGCGTTCCAGTTCCTGGGCCGCTCGCTGGAACTGCCGATAGGAAACGGCACGCTGCACCGTCGCCAATAGCAGTTCATAGTTCACCGGCTTCGTCAGGTAATCAAAAGCCCCCCGGCGCAACGCCTCCACCACCGTTTCCAGCGTATCGCTACCGGTGATCACAATAATCAGTGGGCGTTCGCCCTCCGGCTGCACATGGTTGAGCAGACTAAAGCCATTGCCATCAGGAAGGCTCAAATCGAGCAAGAGCAGGGTTGGCGGCTGTTGCTGCATGTGCAGGCGCGCTTCGTGCAGCGTGCTGGCACGGGCCACCTGGTAGCCCTGGCGGCGCAGCACCGGCAGCAGCGTGGCCTGCAACACGGCGTCATCATCCACAAGCAACAGCGACGTTTCCATCTACACCTCTGGCTGGCATGTCGGGCAAAAATAGGTGCTGCGCTGACCGACTACTATGCGCATCACCGCTGTGCCACAGTTGGCACACGGCGCATCCCTTCGGTCATAAACCTGAAAATGATCCTGATTCTGGCCACTTTCGCCATAGCTGTTGCGATAGTTGCGCAGGGTGCTGCCCTGGTTTTCAATCGCCACCGCCAGCACCTGGCGAATGGCGCTGTAGAGACGGGCTATCTCTTCCTGAGTCAAGCTGCTTGCTAATCGCAAGGGGTGAATCTTCGCCAGCCACAGGGCCTCGCTGGCGTAGATGTTGCCCAACCCGGCGATAATGCGCTGATCCAGCAGGGCAACTTTGATTTTCACCCGCCGCCCCGCCAGCACCTGGCCCAGCACCCCGGGGGTAAAGCACGGGTCAAGCGGCTCTGGCCCAAAGCTGGCATCGAGCGCCCGCAGCCCCGCCGCGTCCAGCAGGCGCACGCGCCCGAACTTGCGCTCGTCGTCAAAGAAAATGCGTCGCCCATCGGCCAGGGCTAGCACCAGGTGTACATGGGAACGCGGCGTGGCTTCTGGCCCTTGCACCAGCAACTGCCCCGACATGCGCAGATGAACCGCCAGCGTCCAGCCCGCATCAAGGGTAACAAGAATCCACTTGGCCCGCCGCCCCACCGCCTGCATGGTGCGGCCCGGCAGCAAGGCATACAGATCGGCCACGCTCGGCGTTTCCACCATGCGCTCCCAATCGAGCTTCTCGATCCTGGCTTTACGAAGGTATACTAATTCAAATATGTTTGTTAACATAAAAATGTTCTCCTAAATTTTAGTGGATCCTTGCGCCGTACCGTAACAAGTTGGAACTCTGTGAGGCTAAGAAATTCTGCGAATTTACTAACTATATGCAAAAATATTGTTGAGTATTGGGCTCATCTAGCTTACGAAAAATCAAGAAATTACTCGTTCGCATTAATCACCTAATTTTTATACTTAAGTAACTTAATATAATTTTTTACGAAATTCAACTTTTT